>JAXHUQ010000030.1:0-18207 GCA_034189535.1 Halobacteriota archaeon
TCTATACTCTTTGTGATGTTTTTTTGTAAAAATACATGTGCAAGAGTGAATAAGCCGAGGTTATGGGTGGATAAATGAGCAAAGGTTAAGAGTGAAATTTATGTACTTTGCCAGGTACTGTATAAGTACGGGGTATAGTGACTTCGGCGAAGGATAGACTATGAAAAAAATAGATTTACGCAAATTAATCCGGATACTACTAAATATCGCAACGGTCCTTGCTGCTGTTATAACGATATACGATTATTTATCGGTGGGGTTTAAAATGGTCTGGTCTTTTCTTACTATTGAAATTGATAGTTTTTACCTTGTGATGGCTGGCATAGCAATATCTCTTATATTAATAAACATCAACAAAATATCTCCATTGGGTAGAAAATATAGCAAACTTTTCAATCTTGCTAAGCTTCCAGAAAACCTTAGCAAAGCAGTCACAGTTGAGATAGACCCTCAATGGTATGAACCATTGGTGCGGATAATAGTTAATCCCGATCCAACAGAAACCCCTACGCACCTATGCTTTAATCTACGAACAGTGAATAGAACATACCATTCTTTTAGACCTGAAAAAGTGTTAATAAAATGTGTTTGTGGAGATGTGGAATGTTCAGATTCATGGGATAGGGAAACCAGGCATTCTAAACTAATTGAAAGACCAACTAAGATACCGAATGAGGGTGATGGACAGATTAAGTTCTATGCCCCGCTAACTAATTTTAAAGATGTTAAACAAACCAATCTTGGAATTTGGAACTTGCATGGTACTGCCATCTACAAATCAGTACAACCTTTGATAGGTACAGATGAATACGCCACTATTGAGATGGAATTTGATATAGAATGCGCATTATATGATGAACGAATCAAGCTGGTTAAGCAGGTGATGGAACAGTTGGATAAAAACGGGAACGGTGAGTGAAATGACAAACAACCTCCCCGTGGATGCCTACAACTTCAGTTGGCTGGTGGATTGGTTGGGGGTTGGATTAAAAACAGGAAGATTTTGCAGCCAATAAAAACAAACTAGTTTCACGCTCATCCCTTCAGATGAGAGCGCCGAGGAGGGGCGGCTATATAAATACCCAAAATCAAAGGAGGTGAAAAGTAAAAATGAGCAAAATTAAGCACTTAAAATCTAATGTGATGATATTATGGATTTGTATAGTGATTCTGCTACTTACTGTCACAGTGGTAACGGCAGCTGAGTTGCCTTCTATAGAACAGCTTGGTAAAAAATTGTTTTTTGACAAAATTTCAGAGCCAGACAGCATGTCCTGCGCCGACTGCCACGCCTCAGAAACTGGTTTTACTGGGCCCATTTCAGGTATTAATAAGCATGGTGCAGTGTACAGGGGGGCAGTTCCTCAGCGCTTCGGAAACCGCAAACCTCCGACCTCCGCCTATGCCACATCGAGTCCGATTTTTCATTATGACGAGAATGAAGGTATTTTTGTCGGAGGTAATTTCTGGGATGGTCGGGCAACAGGCGAAAATCTCGGCAATCCTGCCGCCGATCAAGCTCTGGGACCGTTCTTGAATCCGGTGGAGCAGAATAATCCTGACAAGAAAGCTGTTCTGGAACAGGTAGAAGAGTCAAATTATGCCTGGCTGTGGGAAGCTGTCTGGGGTGAACCGATAAGTTATGAAAACGATGCAGATATCGAAAAGAATTATGATAGGATCGGACTTGCGATAGCTGCGTATGAGAATTCCAGTGAAGTCAACCAGTTTTCCTCCAAATATGATGCCTACCTGGCGGACATGGCCGATCTGACTGAGGAGGAAGCATGGGGTCTTGAGCTGTTCAATGGCAAAGCCAATTGCAGTAAGTGTCATCCAAGCCAACCTGAGAATGGCAATCCTCCGTTGTTCACGGATTTTACCTTTGATAACCTTGGTATTCCCAGAAATCCGGAAAATCCATTCTACGATATGGATACGGTATACCTCGATGATGGCACACCGATCAATCCTGAGGGAGTTGCTTGGGTGGATCCTGGTCTTGGTGGTTTCCTGGAGACCCGGCCGGAGTGGGAAGACTTTGCAGATGAGAATGTGGGCAAACATAAGGTCCCGACCCTGCGTAACGTGGACAAGCGACCAGGAAACGGATTCACCAAAGCATATGGGCATAACGGATACTTCAAGAGCCTGGAAGGTATTGTGCACTTCTACAATACAAGGGATGTATTGGATACATGCCCTGATAACTTCACCACAGAGAAGGATGCCCTGAAGATGAACTGCTGGCCAGAACCTGAAGTCTCTGAAAATCTCAATACTGGGGAACTTGGAGATCTGGGCTTGTCGGTTGGGGAAGAGGAGGCAATTGTCGCCTTCATGAAGACACTTACTGATGGGTATACGCCTTAAAAGAGCAAAGATTTGAGGAGTGTTAGTAGTCTTTTAGCTGCAAACACTCTTTATTTTTTCCTCAGAAATTTGTGATAAAAATCCTGAATTAAAGAAAGATAAAAAATAATTGCAGATTCCTCATTTTATAAGGAAATAGATTTTTTAGTAACGACTTATAAGGGTTTGGCAGATGTAAACATCCAAAATCTCGAAATAATCAAACCTAGGGAATTATTTGAACGCCTTATTAAAATATTTAAAATAGGAAATCAATAAGTAAACCAACCCCCCTCCATCACCTCTCATACAAACTTTTTTTAATGGCACGACATGGCCATGTCGTTGGAAGTAGCTCACATTTGCCCCCACTTGAAATTACGACCTATTTTGGGTGCGACGATAAAATTGATCAAATAAATCTTCAAACCTACTTCGGATAACCCGAAATACCTATAAAAACAGTTAAGATGTATAGGATGATAAAGCTATAATCCGTATCTTTAAAGTTCATACTAATCAAGGTGATCATTGTGAGTAAGAAGACGAAGGGTAAGAAACTCAGGCTGGCAAAGGCCGGTAAACAGAACAGAAGACTCCCCGTTTGGGTTATCGCAAGAACTAACAGGAGTGTCAGAACCCACCCGAAGAGGAGACATTGGAGAAGAAATAATCTGGAAGAGTAGGTGGAGAATATGTCGGAAGAGCAGATCTATACAATACCACTCAGGACTGCTAAAAGAGTTCCGAGGTGGAAGAGGAGTAAAAGGGCGGTCACTGAGGTTAGATTGTTTTTATCAAGACACACAAAGGCTGAAGATATAAAAATTGATCCCGCGATCAGTGAGAGGATATGGGAGCGAGGGGCCGAGAAACCCCCATCCCGAATAAGAGTGAAGGTCACAAAAGACGATGATGGTGTCGTCGAGGCCAAGCTCGCCGAAGGAAAAGAATTCTCGTCATGATAAGGCGGTTCAGTTTTGACGGTAATCCAAATTTAGGAATATTTGCCAGCTGTACAAACGAGTTAGTTCTTCTGCCTTTATACTCGAAAGACAAGATTGTCCAAGAGGTGAAGGAATCTTTATCTGCCGATATTGCAATAACGACATTGATAGGCGATAGCTCTGTTTTAGGTTCACTAGCATGTGGAAATTCGAGTGGAATGCTAGTCTCGCCTAACATATCAAGTGGTGAGATGAAAAAGATCGAAGAGTATACTAAAGTAAGTACGTTCCCAGGTATCTTGAATGCTGTCGGCAATCTGGTACTTGCAAATGATTCGGCTGCACTTGTCCATCCAAAGTTATCTGAAAAGGCAGTCGAGGTTATCAAAGATACTCTGAAGGTTGATGTTTACAAGGGGATGATCGGTGGTCTAAAGACGGTAGGTGTGCTTGGCGTTGTAACGAATAAAGGTCTCTTGGTTCACACAAGGGTCAAGGATTCAGAGATCTCTCTTCTGGATGACGCATTTGGCCTACCTGTGGATGTGGGTACGGTAAATCTTGGGAATCCACTTGTTGGTTCCGCACTGATAGCAAATGATAAAGGATATGTAGTGGGCTCTGAGACTACCGGACACGAACTCGGTAGAATCGAGGGGGCTCTTGGTTTTGTCTGAGAGGAAGTTACTTGTAAAATCAGAGGGAAAGACCGATCCATTGTATGGTTGTGCTCCCGAAGACAGACCGATCGAAGAGTACATACGTAAGGGAATTATTGTACTGGATAAACCTTCCGGACCAACATCTCATGAGATAGACCATTGGGTGAAAGTAATTCTTGAGATCAAAAAAGCCGGGCATGGTGGAACGCTGGATCCGAGGGTGACCGGTGTATTACCTGTTATGCTTGAAGACGCGACAAAGGCAGCTTATGGCCTTTCCGGTGCTAAAAAGGAATATGTTTGCCTTATGAGTATCCATGCAGATCGACAGCCCAACGTGATACGGGATGTTTGTAACCAGTTTGTCGGCAAGATATATCAACGCCCACCACTGAAGTCTGCCGTTAAAAGAAGGGTGAGAGTAAGGGAGATCTACTATATTCAGGTGCTTGAGATCAGTGGAAAAGATGTACTTATGAAGGTGGGTTGTGAGGCTGGCACATATATAAGAAAACTCGTCTTCGACATCGGGGAGGTTCTTGGTTGCGGGGCACACATGGCAGAGTTGAGGCGAACAATAGCCGGGCCCTTCAGAGAGGAAGACGGGATCTCTACATTGCACGACTTAAAAGATGCATACATATTCTATAGAGAGGATGGCGACGAGACATTTCTTAGAGATATGATCGTGCCGATGGAAGCCGGCCTTGTCGATCTTCCGAGGATCTTTATAAGAGATACGGCAGTTGATGCCATCTGCCACGGTGCAGATCTCATGGTTCCAGGTGTACTCAGCCTTGATGAAGGGATAAAGAAGAATGAGACAGTGGCAGTATTCACATTGAAGGGAGAAGCAGTGTGCATAGGCTCTGCAAAGATGGGTTCGAAAGAGATGATTAAGGCTGGTAAAGGTGTTGCACTCAAACCTGCCAGGAATTTCATGAATCCGGGAACATATCCGAAGAGATGGAAATCTCCGGCTCCTTAGAGCGTATCTTCACTTTTTTAAGGTGCTTGATTGCTGATTTTCCAATATTTATAAGTTCATCTCTATCATATTCTTTGACATCTCGAAGTTTTTCATCCCATGCATTATCGGGCAGTCCTAGCTGGATGACATACTCGCAATCAATTGTTGCAATATCCTCTGCAATCTTCTCCACTTCGTCTGCACCTATCATTCCTCTGAATACTGTTGTTCTAAGTTCCAGATCAACAACTCCATCACATATTTGAAGGGACTTCTTCACCTTACTCACAACATTTGAGGTCCCGGATATCTTTTCATATAGTTCAGGTTCTCTTAACGGCGCTTTGATATCAAGAAATATCTTGTCCGCAAGCCCCTCATCCAAGATGCCTTCTATCCTTATTGGGTAGAAACCGTTCGTCTCCACGCCTACGAGTAGTGAAAGGCCCTTTGTGAACTCTGTCAGCTCCTTCAAAGCATCGTACTGCCCAAAAGGTTCACCACCACTGAAGACGATTGCGTCTATGAATTTACTTGACTTTTTTATCAGCTCCTTCACCTCGCGGGGATCACGATGATCATCACCCTCTAACAGGGTATGGTTCTGGCAATAGGGACACCTCAAGGGACAACGTCTGAAGAATATAACAGATACTGCTTTTCCGTACCAATCTACAGTTGAAATGGGTATACTTCCTCCGAAGTTAACTTGGTCCATAATAATCTCAACTCCAATCAAGATTTGGTTACTGATAGTCGATATCTATTTTGGTTCACACCAAAACTCAATATTATTCCTCCTCCATTAATTTCTGTATTTATGATCATACTTCTTATTTTATCTTACATATAGTTTAAATGTTTGACATAATATAGTAGTTGTGTGTACCATGAAAGTCAAAAGTAAAGTTGAGACGGCAATAAAATTGTGGAGTATTATTTATACTCTCGGCATGACTGTGATATTGTATGCGACTTTTTTGATGATATTCTTCTCGAACGGACAGTATGCAATTGTGTCAGTAAATGACTATGGCGAAGGTTTTCTCGAATTTGTTACTATACCTGTCGCTCTATTGTTTGCAGGGGTTGGCAATATGATGCTGATAAGGGAGCTATTCAACGATAAACCGATAACTCCTTTCCCTTAATCCTCTATTTGGCTTTGGTTAATAATTTCGCTCTAAAAACCATATTTTCCTACAAGAGGGACGAATATAACACCCATCTTTCTTTCCATCACCATCTCACCGTTCTTTTTAACTAGGTAGAGTTCTTGGTGAGTTTTACCGATAGGTATGACCATCTTTCCCCCTTCCTTCAGTTGATCAAGAAGTGGTGGGGGTACATCAGGTGCAGAGCATGTAACATTGATTCTGTCGTAAGGTGCATGGTCAGGGAGTCCGAGGGTGCCATCGGCAACTATCACTGTTACATTTCTACAACCGGCATTCTTAAGATTTTCCCGAGCCTTCTTTGCAAGGGATTCGAACCTTTCGATTGAATATACTTGACCGTCTCCAATAAGTTCTGATATGATTGCAGCATGATAACCCGATCCTGCACCGATTTCGAGGACATTCATACCGGGAGCAAGTTCGAGCAGATCACACATTATCGCTACCATATGGGGTGCACTTATCGTCTGATTATCACCGATTGCAAGAGGGCGATCTTCGTATGCGTTTCTTACAAAACGATCGGGCACAAAGAGATGGCGTGGAACACGTTTCATCGCTGCGATTACTTTACCATCAATACTATCTCTTCGTAGACCTTCAGCCATCCTGTCTCTTGCGAGTTTAAATCTCTTGGCATCTATTTCTGATCGGTCTACCATAGATCCTCTTTACCTTCTTTGCAGACGCTTCATCCCCTCTTGTCTTGAGAACCTTACCGTCCCTCATCTTGATCGATGATATCTCAAAATCCTGGAACTCGACACTCTCTGGTTCACCGACTACAAATTTGTATTCTCCTGGTGCTTTTATTCTTATCGCCCTTGTCCTTCTCTTCTTGTGCAACGAGACATTAATCACGACAAAATCAGTCAACCTGGACCATATAGTCTCTATCTCACAAGCCATTGCCTTTTCCACCCTTTTACCGCTCGTAATCTCAACTGATGTCACTTCAACAGCACTCGCATCATCTCCGTCTTCGACTATGAACTCATCACCAATCGAGACATAATCATCATCAAAAAGCTCGATCGTTCTCTTAAAAGAGAGATCATCAACGCTGACTATCACTCTCAACGTAATCGGTCTCTTCTGAGCCATCTCCACTTGGTGAACGGTACCACACTCAACACATCTCACCAATGCTGTCTTGCGGTTCTCTTTGATCACTTGATGCTTGTTTTCATCAGAACAGGCGGGACATTCGGTATATAAGTACATATGATTACTCGTGTGCAAGTAAATTTATAATAACCATACTGATTATCATACAGATTGCAAGTGATGATATTATGATCTCTGTCTCAGGAAGGTCAAGATCTCTATCTGCAACGAATCTTATTCCACCAACTATGGCCGTAAGGATAAAAGTGACAAAAAGTGAGGCAAGAGATCCATAAATAAGTGAATATAGTCTATTTGCCATCTTCTTCTCAAAGAATACGGATCCAATGATGAAAGAGAGTGCGAATATGAGTAAGAGGTACGGATAATCGATCGGGCCCCCCTTTTCAAATATGAACATAAGCCCGAAAGCTATACAGAGCATGAGAAATGCCAGACCCGTAGATAACAGTAAAGCTTCTAAAAAGTGAGAATACCTCTTGGTCACCTTTCTTGTTATTTTTGTATATTTTCCCTTTTCCATGTTAAAAATTAAGTGGTAATCCGGGTAATGGATACCACTTTATCCTCCTCTGCCAACCTCATCAGTCTGACACCCTGTGTGTTTCTACCCTGCAGACGTATCTGCCCAACAGGTACTCTGATAACTATACCTTCGGTGCTTGTGAAGATTACTTCATCCTCCTCAAATACCTCTTTAATATCTGCTACCCTGCCGTTTCTGTCATTTGTAACAATATTTATTATACCCTTGCCGCCCCGATTTTGGGTGCGATACTGGTCTATAGGTGTCCTTTTACCATAGCCATTTTCCGTAATTGTCAAAAGGTTTGCCCCTTCTTTAACGATGTCCATTCCTATGACCTGGTCATTCTTTGCAAGAGATATGCCTTTGACCCCTCTTGCAGCACGACCCATATCTCTAACATCTGCCTCGTTGAACCTGATTGCCTTACCACGTTTGCTACTCAGGATTATCTCTTCAGTCCCATTTGTCAGTTTAACATTGATAAGCTCATCACCCTCTACCAAAACAAGTGCAATAATTCCACCTACACGCGGATTTGCATAAGCAGAGAGGGAAGTCTTCTTGATTATTCCGCACTTTGTTGAAAATACAAGATAGTCCTCATCATTGAACTTTTTTATCGGGATTGCGGTGGTCACATTCTCACCCTCTTCAAGTCTCAGCAAATTAACAATAGCCTTACCTTTGGTGTATCTTCCGCTTTCAGGGATCTCGTAGACCTTCAACCAGTAAACCTTCCCCTTATTTGTGAAGAAGAGCATGTAGTCATGAGTTGAGGCTATGAACAAGTCAGTGATGAAGTCTTCATCCTTTGTCTCGGCACCTATTATCCCTTTTCCGCCTCTTCTCTGGCTCTTGAATGTGTCGATAAGCATCCGTTTTACATATCCGTCATTTGTGATCATGAGGGCAACTTGCTCGTCTGCTATCATATCCTCCATACTAATGTTACCTGTATCCGCAATGATCTTGGTACGTCTTCCGTCACCAAACTTTCCTTTAAGCTCAATCAACTCCTCTTTTATCAACTCTAGTATCCTCTTTTCACTTGAGAGAACGTTCTTCAGCCACAAAATCCTCTCGATTAGTTTGGCATGTTCCGATTCTATCTTCTCCCTCTCGAGGCTACTCAGAGCACTCAACTTCATATCCAGTATCGCTTGGCTCTGTTCTTTGGTAAGTAAAAAACGTTCCATTAAAAGTTGCCTTGCTTCATCTGTATTTTTCGATCCCCTGATCAACTTGACAACTTCATCAATGTTATCGAGAGCCACCTTTAAACCTTCAAGGATATGGGCCCTAGCTTCGGCTTTCTTCAGCTCAAATTGTGTCCTTCTTGTTATCACGTCGACTCTGTGGTCGATGTAATTTTGGATCAGCTCTCTGAGCGTCAGTTCCTTGGGTTGTCCGTCAACAAGGGCAATGAGAATAATTCCAAAGTTGTTCTCCATTTGTGTGTGTTTGTAGAGTTTATTCAGTACCACGTCGGAGATTGCGCCGGAACGAAGTTCGATTACTATCCTCATCCCGTTTCTGTCGGATTCATCCCTCAAATCCGATATATTCTCTATCTTCTTATCACGTACAAGTTCCGCAATGTTTTCTACAAGCTTTGCTTTGTTGACCTGATATGGTAGTTCGGTTACTATTATCGCCTCTCTACCACCCCTTATCTCCTCAATTTCTGTCTTTGCCCTTATCTTAATGATCCCTCTCCCGGTGGAATAGGCGCTCTTTATCCCTTCGTCTCCAATTATGTACCCACCTGTCGGAAAATCGGGCCCCTTCATGGCTGTCATCAACTCATCAAGGCTAACATTGGAATTGTCTATTGACATTATCACGCCGTCTACTACCTCATTAAGGTTGTGAGGCGGGATGTTGGTCGCCATTCCAACTGCGATACCGGACGATCCGTTTACAAGGAGGCTAGGCACTTTTGAGGGTAGTACCATCGGTTCCTTCAACGTCTCATCAAAGTTAGCAGTGAAATCAACCGTATCCTTTACGATGTCGGCAAGCATCTCTTCTGCTACCTTGGAAAGCCTTGCTTCGGTGTACCTCATAGCAGCGGCAGAATCGCCATCAACAGATCCAAAGTTACCCTGGCCATCCACCAGTGGGTACCTATATGAGAACTCCTGAGCCATCCTAACCATGGTGTCATAGACGGCAACATCACCGTGAGGATGATACTTACCAAGCACTTCTCCTACTATCCTTGCCGATTTTTTGTGAGCCTTATTTGAAGCAAGACCCAGTTCATGCATGGCATAAAGTATCCTTCGGTGAACCGGTTTTAGACCGTCTCTTGCATCAGGTAAGGCCCTACTTACTATAACACTCATCGCATAGTCAAGAAACGAACTGCGCATCTCGTTTTCTATGTTAATTGGAATATCAGTCTCTTCTGAAGCCACAGTAATTCACCTTCAACCCTCAATTCCTATTTACTTCTAGTATAGGAAATAATATATATGTGTAAGGTTATATCATATAAATCCATTAGTATCATACTCGTTGTTCTATAGAATTGTGAGATGGTGTTTACAATGATGAAAGAACTTGAGGGATTGGAATCTGAGTTGAAGCAAGAGCGTAAGACTTTACTTCAAGATATTGATATGCTCGTTAAAGATGGTAATCCGGAAGCAGCTATAAAACAGATTGAAGAAGCAGCAAATATCACAGATAGATTGAAAGGAGTCGATGCGGCAAAGAAGCTGGAGAAAGAAATCCAAAAACTGGAATCCGACAGGATTAATCTTGAGACAAAAACATCAGAAGAACTCAAATCGATGGATGTTCAAGAGAAAGAACTTAATGACAAAATGGTTGATTTGAAGGTTGAGATTAAAGCCAAGAGTAAGAACCTTAGTTTAGAGAGAGATAAACTTCTTGAGAATATTGAATCGCTTGTTGAAGAGGGCAAAGGTGATGGCGCCATCGCCCAGGTGAAAGCTGCGGGAAAGCTTTCCGAGGATATTGAACAACTGAAGGAGGATGAAACGACTTCTCCCGAGATGTTGAATCTCGCGGGTAAACTGAAAGACCTAGAATCAAATAGGGAAGATCTGAAGAATCGGACCGGTAAGGAACTTGGTGAGATTAAGTCTAGGATAGTGGCTCTACGAAAAGAGCAGAGTGCAAAGGCTGGCGGCCTTCAGGTTGAGCAATCTGAAACGCCTAAAGAACCTGCTGTTGAAGAAACAGTTGTCGAAGAAGCAGCTCCTGTGGTGGAAGAGCAGCCCGTGATTGAAGATGTAGCATTACCTAAAGAAGAGACTGCGATTGAAATACCAGAAATCGAAGAAGTTCAAGAAGTCCCGGAGAAGAAGCCCGAGCTTACCAAGGTAGAATACCTAATATTGAATGGTATTGCAGAAGGCTTTACAACACCTAAAAAGCTTGCAAAGAAGATCAATGTCGATGAGAGTTTCATTAAAGATAAGATTGAAGAATTAACCAAAAGGGGTTATTTAGGTGAGTAATTTAAAACTGACTGAAAAAGCCGATGACGTTTTGGATGGTGTAGAGGTTTACAGTACCAAGGACGCAGAGGCAAAGAAAAAGCCCTCCGGCCTTGAAAGTAAAAGCGATAAGGAGTTAGAGCGAGAGGTAAAAAGGGCTGAGAAGATAGCAAAAAGAGAGGCGAAAAAGAGAGAAAAAGCTTCTGCTGCAAGATCAAAATCCGCTAAAGCGAAACCTGATAAAGAGGTAAAAAGGGCTGAGAAGATAGCAGAAAGAGAGGCAAAGAAACAACAACGTGCTTCTGAAAAATCAAAATCCGCCGAGGCAAAACCTGATAAAGAGGTAAAAAGGGCTGAGAAGATAGCAGAAAGAGAGGCAAAGAAACAGGAGAAAGAAGCAAAGAGGAAAATTTCTATGACAACAACAGTTTCAAATGTTGAAGAGAGCGACTTAACAAAAAGGAATCTGTTCGAAGAGCTTGAAGATTTAATAACCAAAATATCCAATGCAGTTCTTGCTTTGCTGGGCCTTTTAGAGCTGGGTGTCAACACAGTAAGAGAGTTTCCGGCTATTGTGAAATGGGTCATTAAATTCATATTCTTCTCAGGTGTGGTTGGAAAAAAGGAAAGTGAACAGTAATGGGTAACATTAGACCGACTTATATCAAGAGTATAGGAGCAAAGCTTCTCAGAAATTTCCCGCAAGAATTCAGTGCGGACTTCGATGAGAATAAAGAGAAAGTTATGCAGAAGACCGACATAACAAGTAAAGTCATTAGAAATCGTGTTGCTGGATACATAACAAGGAAGTTGAGACCAAAAAAGAAAGGAAATAATGCTTGAAGGTGTTTTTGCGGCAATAGTTACGCCTTTTATGCCCGATGGAACGATAGATGAAGAAGGCGTTAAAAGAAATATTGAGTTTGTAATAGAAGGCGGAGTAACCGGTATCGTACCATGTGGATCCACAGGTGAATCAGCGACACTCTCCCATGCGGAACATAAAAAATTGATTGATATTGCAGTTGATGTTTCTTCAGTTCCGGTCCTTGCAGGAACAGGATCAAACAACACATGGGAGGCGGTTGGCCTCACAAAGTATGCGGAAGATGCCGGAGCACAGGCAGCAATGCTTATCACACCCTATTATAATAAACCGAACAGGTCAGGGCTGATTAAGCATTTTACTGAAGCCGCCAAGGGAGTTGATATTCCGATTGTCCTTTACAACGTTCCATCAAGGACAGGGCTTAATATGACTCCGGATGTGGTTCTTGAGCTTTCGAGAGTGGGTAATATTGTTGGGATTAAAGAGGCCAGTAGTAATCATTCTCAGATCACATCAATAATTGATCAGACGGATGATGATTTTACTCTCCTGTCCGGTAATGACGATGAGACGATTACGATTATGAGTCTTGGTGGTAAGGGTGTTATTTCTGTTGCAGCAAATGTTGTTCCAGGGGAGATGAGGTCTCTTGTTGATGCATTGAAAGATAGTGATCTAAAGAGTGCAAGGGAGATTCATTACAAGCTACTGCCGCTCTTCAAGGCACTCTTCATCGAGACTAATCCTATACCTGTGAAGAAAGCTACAGAACTTATGGGCCTCTCTTCCGGTCGTCTGAGACTTCCGCTAGGACCCATGAGCGATGAGAACGAGAAGACATTATCAAATGTTTTAAGATCGATGAATATAGTCTGAATAAGAGATGGTGACAATGACGACGACAAAATCAATACAACCGAGAAAACAGAGAAGAGCAAGATACAATGCACCCGTTCACAGAAGAAACAAGTTCATGAGATCCTCACTTTCTAGCGAGCTAAAAAAGAAGTATTCCAAAAGGAATTTTGGGATTATCAGGGGTGACACCGTAAAGGTGATGACGGGATCATTTAAAGGTACAGAAGGAAAAGTACAGACAGTATCAATCAAAGATGAGAGTATCACCGTTGACGGAGTATCTATATCTAAGGCTGACGGATCTGAGGTCCCTCGTCCTATTCATCCGTCAAACGTGATGATTACAAAACTGAATTTAAAGGATAAATTAAGAGAAGAGAGGCTCGCAAGGTGAGTTTCTCAGCTTCATTCTTCTTCCAATTCTTTCTCTGAAGCAATATCTTTCTCGATTATCGGACGTAGAGTATAATACTTCTCGACATACCCTCTGATCTCTTCATCAGATATGCATGATACTCTCTCTCCCGTATCGTACAACCTCTGTATCTCTTTGTGGATTGACTTTATTCTTGGATCGGTCTTATCAACCTTCACCTCGAGGTTCAGTATCTCTTTGAGCATCTCTTCAATCTTGAATCGTATAACCTCTGTTCCTGAGGAGCTACCTATCATCAGCTGTCTCGTAGCGCCTACAAGTTCCGGAGGATACGGTTCATATGTAAATGGATTCTTTATTACACCTGCTGTATGTATACCAGACTCATGAGTGAACACGTTTTTACCAACTACTGATTTGTTCCTTGGTACTCTCACTCCAAGCTCATTTTCCATATATCTGGAAAATTCATTCAAACAACCGAGATTATACTTGCTGAAACCTTCCAACCTATATTCTAAAAAGAGAAGTATCTTCTCAAGTTCGGAATTTCCTGCTCTCTCGCCTATTCCAAGGAATGTGAGACTACACCAGTTGGCGCCATACCAAAAACCGGCAAGAGACGTGGCCACACCGAGGCCAAAGTCATCATGGACATGTGTCTCGATATTCTTTACTCCTATCTCTTTAAGCTCTAATATCATCTTTGGGATGCTGTATGGGTGAATCGAATCGGCAAATGGGATGCCATAGCTGAGCGTGTCGCATAATCTTATTATGATGTCGTCCGATCTATCAATTATCTTTATTACGAAAGGTTTAATGAAACCATTAAAATCTGACCTTGTCACATCTTCAAGATGACACCTAACTTTAAGTCCATGATCCAGAGCGTAATCCAACGCCTCAAGGTATTTGTCTTCAGCTTCTTGCCTGTTCTTCAGCCCCATCTTGTCAAGAACATGTGAGTCCGACATCGACATCAGGATACCAGTTTCATTGATTCCTTCCATATTTATGGCAAGATCGATATCGTTTGGGTTTGCCCTAGTCCAACCTGTAACTTCAGGTAACTCGAAGCCCATATCCATAAGTTTTCTTGCTATGTTCCTATCGCTATCCGTGTAAAGAAACGTCTCTATCTTTTCAACACCTATCTCATGTAAGTACTTGTATATTTGAACCTTGTGCCTATCTTTCATCACAATTCCGGGCATCTGAGACCCATCGCGTATGGTGGAATCACTAATATTAATATCAAAATTCCCACAGGGAAGTTTTATCTTGGGTAAATCTTCATATGACCTGTACATTCAACAGTATCTCGGTGGCAATCATTTTATATTTTTTGTTTGGTTCAGTCAATCAATTACTTGTGTGCGAAATAAACGATCATTCTGTCGCTTAATATTGAATCAACCGTTACAAAACCAAATCTCTCAAATTGCACAATATTACCTAATTCATTTTGTATTAAAGGCTCGCCCAAACCATCTATATCATCTTTAGAAGATATTACTCTGATTTTTATATAATCAGATGGAACCCAATGTACAATTTTAATTTTTTCTAATTTTTCACCTGCAAATACAGCTTTTAATGGATTTATAGTAGTTATTTCTACATTAAAAAGATCCTTTAGCCTAATTTTGTCACCAACAGCCAAGTTTGAGATATCTTTTTGGCATAAATAGAGTTCGGAACCTATCCTTATCTCCCTCCTCTCTTCCTTTTCCGGATGAATCGGCGGGCGAGAGACTCTAGGACCACCTTCGATCTCGATCTTTACCGGGTCCCATACGAAGAAATATCTATTTGCAATCGGATCTACAATCTTTCTGTTCTCTGCGTGAAGGGTCTCCAGACTGAGGCTGATATCTGTTTCACCCACTCCCAGACTGGTCATGAAGTTGCGCACCGCTTCGGGTCTGATACCCCTTCTCTTGAGCGCTCTCAGTGTGGGGAGCCTTGGATCATCCCACCCGGTATATATTCCTTCTTCTATCCCTTTCTTAAGCGATGATGTGCTGAATTTGCCGAATTCGTGAATCTTCACCCTGCCCCAGTGTATGGTCTTTGGATACGTCCAACCGAGGTGATCATAGAGGAATCTTTGTCTTCGTTCACTATCCCTAAGGTCTTTGCCCCTTATGATATGAGTCACACCGAGAATATGATCCTCCAGTGCAGATTCAAAATCAAGCATCGGCCAAACTATGTATCTCTCCCATGTCCTTGGATGGCTCGCTTTTACTATCCTGAATGCAACCCAATCCCTGAGAGCAGGATTTGGATTCTTCATATCGGTCTTTATTCTGAGGACGGCCTCCTTCTCTTCATAATTTCCCTCGAGCATATCCTCCCAATGCTTCATGTTTTCGGATGGATCAGAACTCCTATGAGGGCATTCATTTGCTGAGTCCTTGTAACTTTTAAACTCTTCTCCTGAACAGAAGCAGACATAGGCTTCACCCATCTCGATGAGTCTCTTCGCGTATTCGTAGTAGGACTCTATCCGGTCTGAAGCAATCACAACCTCATCAGGTTTTGCATCAAGCCAATCACAATCCTCAAGATACCACTCATAAGCCTCGATCATTGGCCTCTTGGTCTGTGGATCAGTGTCATCAAATCTGATTATGAACTTCCCATTATACCTTTTGGCGTACTCTGAATTTATAATTATCCCGCGTACACTTCCAAGTGTAGCCGGACCGTTCGGGTTCGGAGCAAATCGCATCACAACCTTCTCATCACCTTCAATCTTGAGATCTGGTAAACCTTTATCAGGCTCCTTTTTCTCGCTGAGCTCAGAAATAAGCTCCGGAGCTATCTCTCTCAACCGATCTTCACACTCATCCGAGCTCATACCCTCTATTCTTTCAAGCGCTTCACGGATGAGGGGGATAATCTCTTTTGCTATCGGTCGCAACTCTTTATGCTCTCCGAGCAATTTTTTGATAACAGCATCAACTTGTGGCGTCGAATCATACTTGACGGCGTTTTGTAGTGCGTACTTCTCGATTAAGTCTTTTATGTCTTCCATGTCCTCACGGTGACTTTGGGCCTACCAACTATGAAAGTTTTCTTTGATGCACCCTTAATGTAACTAGAGCCCACAAAATATTTTAATATTTATCTCTTCATTACCTCTCTGTGCAATTCATCTGGCATCTTTTCAATAGCATGATTTTGTAAGATTTTCTAGATGACCTGGATATATCTTGATAAAATTCCCAATTGCATGATTGTATAAAGTATCACATGTTGCCCAATTTGTTACATAGTTATTTAGCCACATCTTCAGTACTTCGAAATCTCCTTCCTCAAAATAATAAAACTTCGCATAAAGAGAAGATCTCCTCCTTTCTAAGACTAGCTATCTTCCCATACGATTCCTTACTTATCTTTGTAACAATTGAAGTTTTAACACCATAAAACTTGATCTCTTCCTTGAAGGAATTCTGAGCATTAGCTGCTGTTTTTTTCATCAATTTTTCTCTTCAAACTCTCTCTTACCAAGAGAATTATCTCTGATTCAACAATGTCATACCTATCTGGAAGGGGATCGCAATAATCCTTAAAAGGATCTTATGTTAGTTTTATCGTATCATATCATTTCAGGTATAAACCGGGGCGCTAAATGCCGCCCCATCCCATTCGTAACTGCACTTTGTCCAGGTATCTTCGACTAACTTACCTGTCTTGGTTGACAATGTGCTTCCCATTCAATTCTTATGTATCTTGATCTGCCCACCACCAATCTCCGTGGTAGGATCGGCGTCATCATCAGCACCCATCAGATTGTCATAGATGATTGAATCACCGTTGTCTTTATCCCAGATCTTGATTCTGAACAGATCGACATCGGTGCTTGGCATCAGATCCTCGTCAATTACCGAGATCATGAATCCATAGTTGCCTACACCGTTTATTGTACCAGTGCCTTTGTACATAACCTTATAACCTGCAATTACCAGCCAGTCATAGTCGCTTGAATGGAAATTCAGATCGGCTGCCTTGAACTGGAACTCGGTATTACCAGTTGGTGTTTGCTGGCCTTTCTTATACTTTGAGACAAATCCAAAGTTTGCTTTTCCAGTGAGATCCGGATCAGGCGCATATGCTCCTTCTGGTGAGTTAATCCATCCGCCTCCGGTAACAAATCCGCCATCCGGATCATAAATAACAACATATTAGAAGACTTCGGAATCAGATCCACCATCGTCATCTTCTATGGCAAGTGTGACTGTGTATACTCCGGCTTCGGTGTATGTATGTGTACCTGTTATTTCGCGTTCGCCGTTTATGAGTGCGTAATCTGTTGTTGTGTTATCGTCCCAATCAAAGGTTGCAGTATGTGTATCATTTAAACCGGGATCGGTGAAGGTACCGGTTAATGACACAGGGTTGCCCACTTGGACTGGATCCAGAGATGCGGTGAAGGAATCGATTGTTGGTGCCACGTTATTTACAGTGACAGATAAAGTATCTATTCCGACTCCACCACCATCATCTGTAACAGTAGAGTTACAGTGTAAACTCCATCTTCGATGTATACGTGATTTGGCGTTAGGGTTCCTGTTTCATTTGAGCCATCTCCGAAATCCCATTCTATTGTGTGAGTGTCTGATGAACTTGGATCAGTAAATGTCCCTGAGAAGCTGAATGTGTCTCCTTCATTTGCTGTTTGATCAGGTCCTGCTTCTACGGTTGGTGCTACATTCATCACCATTACCGTTGTATTTTCAACATCTACTGCTCCAAAGCTGTCTGTAACTTTAAGGCTAATGAGCCTGTCCCCCAATCCGTTATCAACACTGACACTTAAGGTTAACTGTTGTGCAAACCCATAAAAAGCTCCCGACTTTAGATGCCGAATTGGCTACTGACGTCCGAATCGTACCG
>JAXHUQ010000031.1:0-17951 GCA_034189535.1 Halobacteriota archaeon
TGCAAACTCATCGATCTTACCTGTAACCCTGTCATCAAATCTGACACCAACTGCAACTATGAGGTCTGTTGCCGACATCGCATAATTTGCATATTTTGTCCCATGCATACCGAGCATACCAAGCGATAGAGGGCTGGTTTCGGGAAAGCTACCCTTACCCATAAGCGTAGTGGTAACCGGTGCACCTATCCGCTCAGCAAGCTTATTAAGCTCTTTATGGGCGCCTGAAGTGATGACTCCTCCACCTGCAAATATGAGGGGCGAGTGGGATTTTTTGATCAACTCGGAGGCTCTCTTTATCTGCATCGAATGCCCCTTTGTCTTGGGTTTATAGCCTGTAACATTTGCGCTCTTTGGTATCTTATAATCAATCTCATTCTTGAAGACGTCCGTCGGTATATCTATTAGGACAGGTCCGGGCCTTCCTGTTGAGGCAATATGAAACGCTTCTTTGATTATCTTCGGAAGCTCATTACCGTCCGTTACCAGATAATTGTGCTTTGTTACCGGGATGGTTATCCCAGTGATATTTGCTTCCTGGAATGCATCGTTTCCTATCATGGGTGTTGCCACCTGACCGGTTATAGCAATAATAGGTATCGAATCCATGTACGCATTGGCTATACCTGTTACAAGATTTGTAGCCCCCGGTCCAGAGGTCGCAAGGCAGACGCCCACTTTTCCAGTTGCCCTTGAATACCCATCTGCCGCATGCGCCGCACCTTGTTCATGCCGAACCAGAATATGCCTGATATCCGAAACGAACAACTCATCATAAAGAGGCAGTAGAACACCGCCAGGGTACCCGAATATAACTTCTACACCTTCATCTTTTAGGCTTTTTATCATCGCCTTCGCTCCACTCATCTTAGTCATATCATCTACTCCTTTGATAAAATGCTTTATACCCTAAAAAAATACAAAAAACACTATACTGCGTACTGCACAATCGACTGGAAAAAAACTTTGAGCCCCTATAGGGGACATACAAAACGATCCCACACTGTTGTCATTACTGTTACACCTTCTACATACAGTTGTATCATGATATATAAATATATTTGTTTTAACGAAATGGGATATGATAGGAAAATAATAAGTATGATTCCGCACATGATGTTGATAGGTCCCGCCTTAACTCAGTCTGGCAGAGTGTGCGGCTGTAGTATGTTCATGCGCAAAGGGCGCACAATTCCACACTTGCAGACACCGCAATGTCCCCGGTTCGAATCCGGGAGGCGGGATATGATGGAGGGGCTCTTGCTCCTTCATTTGTATTTTCTCTCTTAAGCTGAGGGGGCAATATCAAAAGGTATTTATATTAATCGAAGATAATACCTTAAATATCTGGGGCCAATTGATCTTTAAGGGAATGAAATTCTGAAATGGGCTGTTGTCCAACAAAAAATTTCCCAAACGACAACATACAAACAGGCACTTGAGGGGGCTAATTATCAAGTAACCTCTAAATGAGTCGGTCGCGAGTATATCCGCATGTATTCGTATAAACCGATTACATCAAAAATTGATGTCCCTCAAGTGTCTTTTTACCTCAGATGTATCATAATACGGCCTTTTTTATAACTTTGCTTATGTGATCAAGATCGCTCTCTTCCACACTTGGATGTATGGGAAGTGATATTACCTGGTCTGCCATCAACTCCGATACGGCATACTCTTCGTTGTAACCCAGATCCTGATAAAACGGTTGTTTGTGGATCGGAACCGAGTAATGGATTCCTGTACCAACTCCACCTTCCGTGAGTGCACTCACAAGATTATCTCGCGTGATAACACAATCACCTGTGACTCTGATCGTATATTGATGGAATACGTGCTCGCACCCATCCCTCACCTTCGGCGTGAGAATGCCTTTTAGCTTTAACTTATCCGAAAGATACCCGGCATTATCTTGCCTTCTCTTTGTGAAACCGTCCAACTTCTTGAGCTGCTCGATGCCCATTACTGCACTTATATCGGTCATCCTAACATTGTAGCCAAGCATCTCATGTTGGTACCTGATCTTTGCACCATGTGATCTGATCATGCGTGCCCGATCAGCAACCAAATCATCATCAGTTGTTATCATCCCGCCCTCTCCGGTGGTCATGTTCTTCGTCGGGTAAAAACTGAAACAACCACTGCCATAAGACCCAACCATTCTACCTTTGATCTTTGCACCATGTGCCTGACAAGCATCCTCTACAACAGTAAGGTTATGATCTTCTGCTATCTCCATTATGGTTTTCATATCTGCGGGATGACCATAGAGGTGAACAGGTATGATTGCTTTCGTCTTTTTTGTAATCTTTTCTAAAATACAATTTGGATCGATATTGAAGTCCTCCTCGCGAATATCTGCAAAAACCGGTTTTGCGCCTACAAAGAGTATTGAGTTGGCGGTTGATATAAACGAAAAAGGAGTTGTTATAACTTCATCACCTTCAGATATCCTATGTGACAAAAGTGCTACATGAAGTGCCGCTGTTCCTGAGTTAATTGCGATTGCATACTTTGTACCAATAAACCCCGCAAACGCATCCTCGAATCTCTTCACACCATCGCCCTGAGCAAGTGATCCCGACTTTAAAGTCCTTGTGACAGCATCGATCTCATCATCTTCAATTAGTGGTTTTGCAATTGGTATCATCTCTACACCCCTCCCCTTCAAATGCTATTTTTCTTCCTTAGTTCCTTGGGTAAATCTACCATTGTCGCGGGAGTTCCTATTGCTAGGGTAAAATCGGGCACATCCTTTGTGACAAGTGCACCGGCTGCGACCATGGCACCTTTCCCGATTCTTACATCAGGTAGTGTGGTTGAGTTCGCTCCGATTGATGCACCTTTTTTTATCTTTGGTCCCTTCAACTTATACTCTTTTCTTATAGGATACTTATCGTTTGTTAGCACAGCGTTTGGCCCGATAAAGACGTTGTCTTCGATTATTGTATCTGTCGGGATGTAGACATTACTCTGGATGCTTATACCGGTACCTATGGTTGTGGAACCGTCAATGACCGTATTCGTCCCGATGAGGACATTGTTTCCAATAATTGTCTTCTCCCTGATAACAATATTATGGCCTGTTTTGAAGGAATCTCCAATCTTTGAATCACAATAGATCACAGAACCTGGTCTGATCAGTCCATCATCTCCGATTACCGCACCTTCATACTCGTACTCCTCTATCTGAAGGCCGGATTCGATGATCTTGGAGAGGGTATGTCCATCTGGAAAACCTATCATAACATTCTCCATGATAACTGTATTTTCACCAATGACTGATCGTCCATACACCTTAGCAGACACGTGAAAAATGGATTTTTTAGAAATGTAAAGACCCCCTCAATACCTTTATAAAGCATAAGCTTCACATCTACATGCTGTAATAATGAATCCACTCTTTATCTACTTATTAGTATCGCTCATCGCATCACTGGCGATAATGCCCTACTATATAAAAAAGTTAACCGAGAATGGATATACGGTCAATGATTACTACAAAAAGGACAAACCGATGGTTGCGACAAATGGTGGACTTCTTATTATATTCGTATCTCTTGTCATTTTATCGATAGGCTCATATATTCCTGAGTTTGATCCAATCACATTCAGGATCGCAATGATTCTCACGTTGTTTGCTTTCACTGGTATGCTCGATGACATGGTAAATATTGGTAGGCCGATGAAGATGTTTCTTCCTTACCTGTTCTCTTTTCCGCTCGCAGGTACTTTCAGCACATCTACCGTAATAATCCCTATAATTGGTATACTTGATTTTGGTATCCTTTTCGGTGTATTTGTCGTCCCCGTCTATATAATGGTATCTGCAAATCTTGTCAATATGCATTCCGGATTCAACGGTCTTGCCGCAGGCACATCTTCTCTTATTCTACTTACTCTACTTACCAAATCAGTTATTATCGGCCAAACAAGTGACGTAATTGCCATAGCGTGCATCACAGGAGCTACTCTCGGGTTCTTATGGTACAACAGGTACCCTTCGAGGATATTTTTAGGAAATACTGGGGCTCTTACCGTGGGATCTGCTATCGGCTTAATCATCGTAGTCCAAGGTTTCTTTGTCAGTGGCTTTGTAATGCTTATTCCACATGTAGTGAACTTTCTCATGTATGTTTTCTGGAGGTTGAGGCGGTTTCCAGTGGCTAAATTTGGAGAGATCAGAGATGACGGTACTTTAGAGGTACCAAATCCACTAACATTGAAATGGGTGCTGCCTTATTATTTCAATATAACAGAGAAGAGGACCACCCAAGCGATGCTCTTGCTTACTTTATTGTTTTGTGTAATTGGATTCTTTGTTCCATTCTAAAGGCCTTTTGTAAATTCTCCTAGAAACTGTTGCTTAGGCTTTTTACCCACATTCAATATGTCACATGCCGCTCTTGCCACATTCTCTTTGTACTTCTTTAGGGTGTATACACCTATCTTGTAGTTCTCCCATTGCGCAAGTTCGAGCATCTTGACAAGCTCTGAGACCTCATCAAGCCGTTTTACATCATCTCCTATGACGATATTTGCTTTCATCTCCTCCATCTTCGGCTCTTTTGGTATATCAAGTATCACGTACTTTTCATCAACACCGGATCTCTTCGCTATCTCCCTTTCAAGTAATTTTCTGTTCTCCTTTCTCAAGCTACCGATGTTAATGGAATCAACTCCGGCATATATTGCCCGCTTGAATAGGTTTCGGTTATTGATCATCTCAATGATCTCTCGGGAATATCCTTCGGAGTTTCTCATCGTCATGTTCAGCTCATAATCATCCATGGCTCTTAAATCTAAGACATCGAGATTTCCATCTTCGATCATGGTGTTGAGAGCTTTAGCAAGCATCGATTCAGCTATTCTACTAACATGGTGAAAATAGACGGTAGGTCGCATAAGAAAGCGAGAGACTAATAGAGACTCAACCGCTTGAATCCCCTTAATCTTTACCACAAGTTTACCACCGATTATGTCCATCTCGTGTATCAGACGCATGTGATCGACCATCCCGAATGCCACTCCGGTGTAGTATGCATCCCTCACAAGGTAATCCATCCTATCAACATCGATCTCGCTGTGCAGTATCCGTAGACCTGAAGCACCTGTAATATAATCCGAGACATCTTTCGGATTGATCGAGAACTCTTCGAGAATCTCCCCAATCTGACCCCTTGAGATGGTCTCCCTCACATCTTCATGGGTCTTCTTTGTGTATTGGGTTATTATATTCTCGGTGACGTGAGAGTATGGGCCGTGACACACGTCATGAAGTAACGCGGCTACCTTCTGTTCCTCTCCTTCTATATTCAGCTGTTTAAGTAAAATATCCGTAAGATAATATGTGCCAAGTGAATGCTCAAACCTGGTGTGATTTGCCCCAGGATATACAAGATATGTGAAGCCCAGCTGTCTAATTCTCCTTAATCTCTGCATCTCTTCCGTATCTAGCAATTTTAACCCTATTTTATTCACCTCTACATGTCCATGTAAAGGGTCCCTTATGACCTTCATCACTTCTAGTATGATCTTCAAGTATAAAAGTATGACCCTTTTTTGGGTTTTTTGCAACAAGGTTTATATATCAATACGACAAATTGTATAGTGATATAGAGTTATGTCTTGGGGCTATGAGTAGTCCTGAATTCAGATCATAATAGAAGTGAATTTTGATGGATGCCAATGATTTGATTGGGCCGCTGAGGGGGATGTTTGAGAATCTTTCAAATGTGGGAGGCGGCGCTAAAGCTGGGAAGAAGCAGAAGAGTGCAAAGAAAGCAGGGAAGCAGAAGAGTGCAAAACTAGCTATAAAATCAAAGGGTGCAAAAGCTTCAAAGAACCAGAAGAAAACACCCTCAACCAAGGCTAAAGGTAAAGAAGACGATTTTGATTTTATAGATGAGATTGATGAAGTCTCCAAGTCCGGTGGAGATGATCTTGACTTAGGAGATGATCTGGATCTTGATGATGATCTTGACTTAGGAGATGATCTGGATCTTGATGATGATCTTGACCTAGGAGATGATCTGGATCTTGATGATGATCTTGACCTAGGAGATGATCTTGAAGGCGGAGAAGATCTCGATTTTGGTGATACTCCTGATATAGGTGGTATTCCATCACCAGCACCTGCAGCGGCATCTGGCGGTAGCGATACCTTCGTACTCAGTAAGATAGAAGATCTGGAGGAAACAATTGCCAAGCTGAGTGCCACTATGTCCATGCTTGAACAGTCGAATAATGAGACTGTAGATAAGGTTAAGAAACTGGATGAGACGACGATGCAGTTCTTGTCACTTTATGAGATTGTTTCAGACCAGATAAATCCCTTTGTAAGTGACTCAGAGAAAGGATCAGCCGTTATGGAGAGATTTGACAAGGTAGAAGAACGAATCGATAAGCTGGATGGCCTGACAAACTCAATTAAGAGGCTTGATTCTAGAATGGACTCAATTGCGGATACGGAGATTGAACAAGTTGAACTTAAGTTTAATAATGTTTATCAGACCTTAACTGAGATCAAAGAGGAGCATGAATCCATCCAAGCCCAATATGAATCAATGAGTGTTGATATCGATGCAATAAAAGAAGAGATTATTGAAGAAGTGATGAATAAAAAGATCGAGGTGAGTAGCAGTCCCGCCGAGGCAAAATCGGCAGGGGTTCAAGTTACCGAGATGATGTTTGAACCTGGTCAGATCTCAAATAACTCTGCAATTAAAAATACCGATATAGGGGGAGTCAGGCTCAGTGTGATTGATAACGACCCTGTCAAGGTTCTTGCACTGATAAGGTGGATTGAATTTTTGATGGATAAGGTTGGTAGGAACAACTTTTTGGAAGCTCTTAACTATTACGTGCAGATAAGATGGATCGGAAGAGAAGTACGAAACCAGATGATGGAGTATGCACGAGGTATTGAGCACTATGAAGATAAGCCCGAGTGGAGACTCTCAGCAGAAGATCATAAGAAGTCACTTCTCTTCATCGAGACGATACGTGGAAGTAATCTAAATTTGACGACGATAGATGTTGTAGAATCGGAGATAGTGAAGCTCAAGAATGTGATGGAGGGGTATTATGGGATTTAGCGTATCTGCAAGTATTGCGATCTTTCTTCTCGGCTCTCTTGTCATGGGTTCACTTGCCTATACTTCAATGAGCAATAGCGCAAGGCTAGTTAATGACGGACAGAATGAACAACACGAAAGGATGAGGGAAGAGCTACAAACAGATATCAACATCACAAGTACTGATTACAACTTGACCCTTCAGAGGTTACAAGTAAGTGTTGAGAATACAGGTAGCATCGTACTTGATTCAAGTGAAGTTGATCTCATAATTGATGGAACTATCTCAAGTAGTTTGTCTTTTAGTCCTTCGAAGGTATGGATTCCAGAAAACAATCTCATTATCACAGCGACTGGCGTTTCATCTAGTCCTAATAGGGTAAAAGTAGTCACGGAAAACGGAGTATCAGATTACAAAGCATTATAGGGGGGAGTAATGGCTGAATCAGCAGCTACACACGCAATATATTTCATGGCAGCCATTGTGATGGCAGTGGCCGTTATCGGTGTATTAAATTCAAGTGTACAGGACGTAACAACTGCAGCAAGTGGGAACTCAAGAATGCTTGCTGATCAGATGAGGACTGATATAGCCATTATCAGCGATCCCGAAGAGATTCCTAATAGCAAAATTTTTTATGTAAAAAATATCGGGACAAAGACGCTTGATGGTGCCCTGACAGATATAATCGTCAACGGTGTTTACATATCTGAAAACGATATGAATAAGAGTGTTATCGGCAGAAGCGATCTCGTCTGGAAGGGGACTGATGTTTTGCAGATTGAGATAGACACTCCTGCCCCAAGTGGAGACAACAAGATAAAGATAATAACTCAAAATGGGGTCTCGGACGAGATGGAGTTTACAATTTGAGCAAGGGAGGTAGAAGAGATGTCAAAAGTATACACATACGGTCTAGAAAGGGATGGACTGGATAGAAACTTGGGTGGTGGATTCCCTGAATCAGCTCTAATATTTATCGAAGGGGGAAGTGGTGGCGGTAAGAGTGTAATTTGTCAGCGGTTGACTTATGGTTTTTTGAGTAATAATCTTAAAGTAACCTTCATATCCACACAGCAGACAACCAAGGGATTCATTCATCAGATGTACTCGCTTGACTACCCAGTTGCAGATTTTCTCTTGAATAGGAG
Organism: Halobacteriota archaeon; assembly: GCA_034189535.1. Classification (GTDB taxonomy): domain Archaea; phylum Halobacteriota; class Syntropharchaeia; order DAOWMC01; family DAOWMC01; genus JAXHTN01. Next base: position 8,229 of record JAXHUQ010000031.1, read on the forward strand.
TCTATTATTTATTCCTGTAGTACCCCTTGTAAAAGCTGCTAGATCAAGACTGGATTTTGTCGATAGACTCATAAATGCGGACGCACTCTACACAGAAAGCGATATAATAATTATAGACACAATCTCATCGCTGATTAAGTATGATGTGGACCCTATGAAAGGATTGGAACTTATCGATTTTTTCAAAAAAGTGGTAGCAATAGGTAAAGTAATTATAATGACTGCCGATATCGATTCGCTCGATGAGGAAGTCTCATCCGTCTTCAAATCCACGTGTGATGTTTTCATAGAACTCAAGAGCAAGGCGATGATGGGGGATATAAAAAGGAGTATTTATGTTAATAAATTCATAGGAGCCCCTGACACGTTTAAGAATATTGTAGGATTTAGGGTAGAGCCGAGGATTGGTCTGGTAATTGACATTTCAGCTGTGTCGTAAGGGGGGATGATAGATGGTCGGTGACAACTTTAAGGAGGCAATTAAGAAGAATCCGCATCTGGGGAGATATCTTAACAAGGTCAAGGCAGATACTGGAAAACTGCCGGAATTCCAGGTACAGGTATCTCGTGATGCAGGTAAACAAGAGAATCTAAACATCTTATATCCTGTAGGCGATCCGATATTCATCCATGTCTTCAAGGACTCCGATGGAGTGGTAAAATATAATTCAATAGAGCCTATCATGACCGATGCAGATCGTGAAAAATATCAGGAGATCCTAGATAGGATTCTTGAGAGGGCTCCTTATGAAGAGACGCCGGAGACAGAAGAGATACTCAATAGGGTTATGAATAAACTCTTTGATGAATCTGTTTTAGTTACTGATGGTGGAGAAACAGAAGAGAATAAAGGAGGGATGTTCTCCGTAAAAAAGGTTGAACTTCAGAGGGAACAGTACAACAAAATCAAGTATTTTATTCATCGTGACATCATCGGAAGCGCACAGATAGAGCCCCTTTTACGTGATCCGTACCTTGAAGATATACATTCCATAGGTACCGGAAACATACACATCATTCACAAGATCTTTGATATGATCGAGACGAATATACGTTTTGAGACGAATACGGATCTTATTAAGTTTCTAAGAAATATGGCTGAGAGGATGGGAAGGCCAGTAAGTGAGGCTCACCCGATCCAAGATGGTGCTCTACCGGATGGATCTCGTATCAACATGATATACAGCGACGATATCAGTAGAAAGGGTGGCAGCTTTACCATCAGGAAGTTCTCTTCGACGCCTGTTAGTATCGTTCAACTCGTCAAGTGGGGAACTATAAACGCCGAAGTTGCCGGATATCTCTGGACTTGTCTCGAAAACGGTCAGAGTATATTCGTTTGTGGGGAGACAGCTTCCGGAAAGACGACTGCACTCAACGCAATGCTCCCATTCATATTACCACAGTCAAAGATATTCACAGCAGAAGATACAGCTGAGGTTCTGCCACCACATGATATCTGGCAGCAGCTGATCACAAGAGAAGAAGGTCCGCCTGATTCAAGAGTAGATTTATTTGCCCTATTGAAAGCCGCACTCAGGTCAAGGCCGAATTACATTATAGTGGGTGAGATCCGAGGTGCAGAAGGAGCCGTTGCGTTCCAGGCAATGCAGACCGGTCACCCGGTCATAGCAACCTTTCACGCTTCAGCAGTAAAAAAGATGATCCAAAGGTTTACGGGAGATCCGATAAACGTCCCAGTCACATTCATCGACAACCTCAACATATGTTTGATACAGCAGGCGGTTTACCAGGGTGGCAAATTCCTTAGAAGATGTACTGCTATTGAGGAACTTGAAGGATACTTTGAAGAGGCAGGAGGTGTGCTGACAAGGGCTGTTTTTCAGTGGGATTCGAGAACTGATAAGCATATCTTCAGAGGCCTAAATAATAGTTTCATTCTCGAAGAGAAGATAGCCGCTAAACTGGGGTATGAGGACAAGAGGATGATCTATGACGATGTCCTTTTAAGAGCAAAGATCATCTCAAAGATGGCTGAGCTTGACATCGTAGATTATTACCAAGTGAATGATCTCATTAAGACATTTTACAGGAAAGGAAAGGATGCACTCCCCTTCAGGGTTTAGAAGAATAGTGTAGGTGATAAATAGTGGCTGGCGGTATCGCGGAAACATACAAAGCATTCGATACACCGATGCCCAAATACCTAAAGAGAATTGGAATTCCTTTGATCTCTTTTGGTGTTATCATAACGGTTGTAATACTTGTCTTGCTACCAGGCCTCTTTTCAGGTCCTTTAAGTATCATAATATTTCTTATACCGGTCTTCTCTGTTGTATTCGTCTTTATTTATCCCATAACACAGATTGATGCAAAGAGAATTCAGGTAGAACAGAACATGCATTACTTCATCACTCACATCGGTGTACTTGCTACATCTGATATGTCTCTGATCTCGATATTTGAGTTAATCTCAAAAAAAGAGGCTGAATATGGTGCATTATCCGGCGAAGTCGGAAAGATCTTTAAACTCGTGAATACGTGGCACATGAGCACACCAGATGCAATAAGATTTGTTGCCAGAAGATCACCTTCCAAGATATTCACTGACTTTTTGGATAGGTTTGCGCATGCTCTCGAGTCCGGTGAGAAGGCGGATGATTTTCTGATGACTGAACAGAACGTCGTTATGAGAGAGTATGATATGATGTACAAAGGATCACTCACAAGGGTTGCTATGATTCAGGAGATGTTCATGTCGCTTGTTATGTCACTTCTATTCATGGGATCTTTTGCCATAATCATGCCACTTATTACAGGAGGAAATGCCGACTCGATTATGGGTATGACTGCCCTCCTCTTCATATTTACTGAGATCGTTTTGGCGTTCTATATCAAGAGCAGAGCGCCAAAGGATAGGGTATGGCATACACTTGAAAAGACGGCACAGGAGAAGAAGGTAATTCAAATGTATCCGATAATGATCGTTGTCGGAATAATACTTGCCGTATTTACTATCCTCCTATTTCCAAGCACACAACCGCAGATCGTAATAGCAATAGCAATTACTCCACTTGTGATTCCCGGACAGATAGCAAGTAAGGAAGAGAAGTTGATAAAAAGAAGGGATGACAGCTATGCATCCTTTATAAGGTCTCTCGGAGCTTCCGCAGCATCAAGGGGTGGAATTGTTGAGTATGCGTTAAGAGAGCTGCGATTGCACGATTTTGGAGCTTTAACTCAAAGTGTGAGAAATCTTTATAAGAGGACGATAATGCGCATCGACAAGATGAAATGTTGGGACCACTTCTCAAGAGAGACTGAGAGCAATCTGATTCAAAGGTGTAACTTTATGTTCATTGAGGCTGTCGATGTCGGGGGGAATGCTGAAGATATCGGCAGGATAATCAGTGACAACTTCATTAAGATCATCTCGCTGCGAAAACTACGGTACGATGCAGGATCGGGGATCACGGGAACACTATATGGTCTTATTGGTGGTGTATCTGCAACGTTTTACATATCTCTTGCCGTTGTTGATACTATGCAACAGACCCTAAGTTCAGTTGATCTTCCGGCAGGTGCCGTTGCAGGACTACTTGAGACTGAGGTCAACATCGCACTTATGAATGCATTTCTGATATTTATTATGTTCTCACATTCATTGATATCTTCCATATTGATACGATTTATTGACGGTGGTCACATGTATACCGTACCTCTCCACTTCGTGGGAATGTACTGGGTGGGAGCTGCCACATCTGTAATAACTGTTGATGGAGTGGGTAACCTCGTTAGCGGCGGCGGCGGATTCGCAGCTGTGTGAGATTTAAAACAATAAAAAGAATAGCAGGGGGAGATCCCCCTTTTTAAAAAGAGATTATCTCAGTAGGTTTTCCCAGACTATGGCGTAGCCTTGTCCCATACCCACGCACATTGCTGTGATACCGTACTGTATGTCCTTGAACTCAGGATCTGCAAACTCATCTTTTAGGAACGCCACTATCCTTGCTCCGGACATTCCTAGCGGATGACCATAGGCTATCGAACCACCCCATGGGTTTATTATGGTCTTCTCCTTATTTATCTTGAGCTCATTTATGTTGCAGATCGACTGTGATGCAAAGGCCTCATTCAGCTCATAGATTCCGATATCATCTATTGTGAGTTCGGCTCTCTCGAGTGCCATCTTTGTTGCTGGAATCGGTCCTTCTCCCATGTATGCCGGATCCACACCCGCAAGGCCTGAGCTAATAAATTTCATTTTTGGGACACATCCGAGTTCTTTTGCTTTATCAGCAGACATCAGAAGTACACCGCCTGCTGCATCATTGAGACCGGATGAGTTACCTGCAGTTACAGAACCGCCCTTCTTCTTGCTCTTTATAAATGATGGTTTGAGTGATGCCATCTTCTCGAGAGTGGTATTTGGTCTTGGTTGTTCGTCAACGTCGACTACCTTCTTCTCTTTGTTTCCCTCTTTATCGCTGATCACAACCTCCATCGGTATTATCTGGTTCTTGAGTTTACCGGCATCCATTGCGACTTTGGCTGCTTGCTGCGATTCGTAAGCATACAGGTCCTGCTCTTCTCTTGTGATTCCGTACTTCTTTGCAACATTTTCAGCGGTAAGACCCATCGATCCTGCAGCCCTGAAATCCAATTTAGAACCATCGGGTAACTTGGCGTTCATCATCTTGGCATTCGGCCTAGCGTTGTATCCCATTGGAAAACGGTACATATGCTCCACACCACCAGCGATCATAATGTCTCCCATACCACATGCTATGGCGTGACAGGCGTCTCCTATCATCGTTAGACCACTTGCACACATTCTATCTAGAGCACATCCAGGGGTTTCCACACCGAGCCCTGCTGCAAGTGCAGTGGCCCTTCCCATCGTCATGCCGGTCTCTTCAGTGATGGTTGTTGCACCCCATCTGTTATCATTGATCATACCTGGCTTTACCTGAGGGTTCCGTTCCATTAGGGCACAGATTACCGCAATAACCAGATCGTCTGCACGGGTGTTTGCATAATACCCGTCAGGTCTCGCTTTACCTATAGGTGTTCTACAGGCGTCAATAACGACTACATCTTGCATCTTAACCATAGTTAAACCTCTAATAGCAGGTTTCGTATATCTCCTTAAATACCTTTCTAAAAAGGTATAGAAAATGCATCAAAAGGCCTAATTATGTCCTCTTCCAAAGCCAAAAGAGTAAGTGAGTATAGTCCCAATTATTAAATCACAAATATTAAATAATGAATATTAGAAAGAGATCACACGAGGATAATATAATGGCAAAGATGGAAAACGTTGTTATAGCGGATTATCTTAGGTCTCCCTTCTCAAGGTCGAGGCCAGGACAACCTGAAAGAGATGTATTTGACAGCTTGGGAATGGTGACTGTATTTGCGGACATCATAAAAGAGATGATAAAGAGGACAAATATAGATCCAACCGAGATTAATGATGTTCTCACCGGGGCAAGCATACAGATAGGAGAACAGCAGGGAATTAGTAGGCTACCCGGTTTGGTCGCAGGCCTTCCAATAAATGTGGCTGGACAGGGAATAGAGCGTGCATGCTGCAGTGGTATGTCTGCACTACACACGGGGGCGATGGAGGTTGCACAAGGTTATTCTGACATTGTCGTCGTCGGTGCAATCGAGCACATGACACATCTGCCTATAGACTTCTCATATTATAGAAACGACCCCCACATTATGGGAATGATGAGGATAATGAACCCGGCAAAAATGAAAGACCTCTTCAAGAAGTATGATATGGCAACTGCACAGAGCATGGGTCTTACGGCAGAGAAACTCTTTGCAACTGCCAACGAAGAAGGTTTGAATATTACAAAAGAGGATCTTGATAAGTTTGCGGTCAGGTCACACAATCTGGCAGAGCAGGCTCTTGATGATGGTTACTTCAAGGGAGAGATAATTCCAGTCGAGGCAAAGCAGGCGGATGGTTCCGTTAAGATTATCGAGGAAGACCAGAGTATAAGGAGAGGGTCAACACTTGAATCTACAGCCAACTTGAAACCAGCCTTTAAGAGGAAGGGAGTCATAACCGCGGGAAATTCATCCCCACTTAATGCAGGTGCAGTCGGAATGATCTTGATGACTGAGGATAAGGCCAAGCAGTATGGAATCACTCCATCAGCAAAGATCACATCTCTCGGATGGGCAGGTGTAGATCCAAGTATTATGGGTGCGGGTCCGGTTCCTGCAAGTGAGATGGCACTTAAACATGCAGGTCTCAAGCCAGAAGATATAGACTACTGGGAGGTTAATGAGGCCTTCGTGATTGTGGCAATGTATGCCATGAAGAAGTTCGGTGTACCCGAAGATAGGATCAACGTAAGAGGTGGTGCAACCGCGATAGGTCACCCACTTGCATGTTCAGGAATTCGGCTGACCGGAACCCTTGCACGCATCCTTGAAGAGAGGGATGCGAACATCGGACTCGCAACACTTTGTGGTGGTATGGGTCAAGGAGCAGCAACTATTATTGAGAGAATGTAAAAGTCAAGGCCAACTTTTTTGATTTAAAAAATATCCGGGGAAGGCAATACATGTCCTTCCTCTAAGCACTTTTTTTCAACATAAATTGCGCTATCCAAAGGCGGCTTTGCATGAAAAAGGAAGAGTTAAATATTCAGATAAACGAGAGTGATATGATATATACTCAAGGAGGTAAAAAATGCCACGAATGGAAAATGTAGTTATAGCAGGTTATCTGAGGTCTCCGTTCTCAAGGTCGAGGCCAGGACAACCTGAAAGAGATGTATATAACAACCTTGGCATGGTCAATGTGGCCGCAAAGTTGATAAAGGAGCTTATTGACCGGACAGGTATTGACCCGGCTGAAGTAAATGATGTTTATACAGGGTGTACCATCCAGGCCGGTGAGCAGATGATGCTCAGTAGAATGCCTAGCATACTTGCCGACATGCCGGTAAATGTTCCCGGAGCATCAATCGAGCGTGTATGTTGCAGTGGAATGTCTGCTCTACATGCAGGAGCAATGGAAATAGAACTCGGTTTTTCTGAAATCACGATCGCTTGCGGTATAGAACATATGACCCATCTTCCGATGGACTTCTCCGTCTACAGAAATGATCCGCACATGATAGGAATTATGAGGCTCTTCAATCCGAAAGAGATGGGCCCGCTCATGAAGAAATACGACCTTGCGACGGCGCAGAGCATGGGACTTACCGCAGAGAAGCTCTTTGCAACCGCCAATGAAGAAGGGATGAATATAACAAAAGATGATCTTGATAAGTTTGCTGTCAGGTCGCACAATCTGGCAGAGAAGGCTCTTGATGATGGTTACTTCAAGGGAGAGATAATGCCTGTTGAGGCAAAGCAGGCAGATGGTACAATGAAGCTCATCGAGGAAGACCAGAGTATAAGAAGGGGCGCAACACTTGAATCTACAGCCAAACTGAAGCCAGCCTTTAAGAGGAAGGGAGTCATAACCGCGGGAAATGCATCTCCACTCAATGCGGGAGCAGTCTCAATGATTCTCATGAGTAAAGATAAGGCAAAAGAGTATGGAATAAAGCCTCTAGCAAACATTATCTCGATGGGGTGGGCAGGTGTCGACCCAAGTATTATGGGCGCCGGTCCCGTACCTTCGACAGAGATGGCCCTCAAGCATGCAGGGATGAAGGCAGATGATATGGATTACTGGGAGATAAATGAGGCTTTCTGCATAGTCTCATTATATGCCATGAATAAGTTTAACATCCCTGAGGAGAAGGTCAATGTAAGAGGCGGTGCAACAGCAATCGGACACCCACTTGCAACATCAGGGATCAGGCTCACAGGAACTCTTGCAAGGATTCTTGAAGAGAGAGATGCCAAGATCGGTTGTGCAACACTTTGTGGTGGTATGGGCCAGGGAGCCGCAACTATTATTGAGAGGGCCTGAGATTAAGGCCACTTATAGGTTTTGGATGGAACGTGAGGTAAGATCATTCCATCCGAGATTCTTTTTTTTTATTATACCGATACTTATCAATAAGAAATCTTTTTGTATGATTTAATCGAGATACTTTTAGTTGATCGCAATGAGTGGATATACGGGAAAGATACTCAGGATTAATCTATCTTCAGGTTCTGTGAAGACAGAGGAACTCAATAAGGAAATGGCAGAGAGCTTTATGGGTGGCAGGGCTCTTAGCGTAAAGATGTTATATGATGAACTTGAGGCAAAGATAGACCCTCTAGGTCCGGAAAATAAGATTATCTATGCAACCGGACCAATAACCGGGACGAATGCCGCAACTGCAGGAAGATACACAATAACAACAAAATCGCCGCAAACAGGTGGTATATGTTTCCCAAACTGTGGTGGCAGTTTCGGACCAGAGATGAAGTATGCCGGATGGGACGCAATAATCATTGAAGGTGCATCAAGCGATCCCGTTTACATCTCAATTAAAGATTCTGAGGTTGAGATTAAATCCGCAGAGAAATTAATGGGGCTTGACACAGAAGAGACACAGGAAGTCATAAAAAAGGAAGAGGGAAGCGATTATGTACGTGTATCCTGTATAGGACCTGCAGGTGAAAAGCTCTGCAAATACTCGGGAATTAGAAATGATTACAGATCTGCCGCAAGGAATGGCGCGGGTGCAGTCATGGGATCAAAGAATCTCAAGGCTATTGCCTTGATGGGGACTGGTGACGTAACTGTAGCAGATTTAAAAGGATTCAAGGATGCATGCGAGTTTGTACGTAAGCAGATAAAAAGTGTTATCACAACTGTACCAGGAGAAGGTGCAATGTATATGCACGGTACAGGGGCCGTATATGATTTTGTTAATATGGCCGGTGGGTTGGTTGTTAACAATTGCCAGAAAGGTGTTTTTAAGAAAGCAAAGAAAGTGAGCGGCTCAAAGCAGACCAAGGAGCTTCTGAAAGCGAAGAGGGCATGTTTCGGATGCCCGATCGCTTGTGGGAGGTGGATAGAGGTCAAAGAAGGGGCTTATGCCGGGACAGTTGGCGAAGGAGCTGAGTTCCAGGCTCTTGTAATATTCGGATCTAACTGCGGTGTAGAGGATATTAACTCTATGGCGAAAGCAAACGATCTCTGTAACAAGCTTGGAATGGATCTGATATCTGCGGGTAACACTGTAGGATTTGCAATGGAATGCTACGAGAAGGAGCTCATAACAAAGGAAGATACAGGTGGGCTCGAACTCAACTTTGGAAATGGAGAAGCGATGGTTGGACTCTTGAAGATGATAGCATATCGTGAGGGAATTGGAGATATACTTGCGGAGGGAACAAGAATAGCTGCTGAGAAGATCGGAAATGGTGCTGAGAAGTTCGCAATGCAGGTGAAGGGTCTTGAGACTCCATCTTATGACGCTCGTGCCGCTTTTGGACAGGCGCTATGCTATGCAACCTCAAACAGAGGGGCTTATCACACGGATGGATGGGCTGCGGGAACCGAGTTTGCCATGCAACCCTCTCCGGTATTCAGTGGGCGTGTTGATAGGCTTTCAAAGGACGGGAAAGCCAAGCTTGTGAAGGACCTGCAGGATTGGATGGGTGTTCTGAACTCAACGATTATGTGCGTCTTCTCAGGGTATGGCATGACCCTTCAAGGATATGCAGATCTTGTTGCAGCAGCCACCGGAAATAGCTTGAGCGGGGACGATTATCTTAAGATAGGTGAGAGATCTTTTGTACTTGAAAGGATGTTCAATGAAAGAGAAGGTTTTGGAAGGAAGG
>JAXHUQ010000032.1:0-17744 GCA_034189535.1 Halobacteriota archaeon
CAAAATGATCTATCTGCGTTGTTGTTATATCCATGATCGCATCCCATCTCATATATTGAAAGGGGTGATGTTTAAAATGGGTTTGGGTGGGGGAAATGTTTTGGGTGGGAGGGATTGCTGCGGAATGGGGGATAAGAATTCACAAAAAAGAGGAATTACAACGGTTGGCTAAAAATAGGTTGTGGAGGGAATAATAAGTAATCATCTTATCCCCTCGTCTGGTGGTTATTTACTATAGATTATGCAACCTACCTTTCTCAAACTCTCCCTTGACAGCACCGTCTTCTATAAGGGCAATTCTATGAGCCGTACTTGCCAGAAGCTCCCTGTCGTGAGATACAATGACAAAAGTCGTGCCTAACTCTGCATTCACCTTCTTGAGTAGATTTGCGACCTTTTGGGCTGTGACCGGATCAAGATCTCCAAAAGGCTCATCCAGTATAAGAAGCATCGGTTTTGTCGCAAGTTCTACTGCAAGGGCAACTCTGATCTTCTCTCCACCTGATAGTTCGTAGGATCTGTTGTTAATTATGTCTCTCTCGAGATCAAGGAGTTCCAGTATTGGCTGAACTTCATCTGTATCCAGTCGGACCCTTGGTAACTCCGTGTATATATCAAGAAGGAGATCTTCTGAAATCTCAAGGGTCTCAAGAGCATCTTTTCTCGATGATTCTGGAACGTCCGCTAGCCTAAGCACAAAATCAAGTACCGATTCCTTTATCTCAAGTCTTCTTGCGATATCCGTTAGCTCATCCTCGGGGATAGATTTGAAGCGGGATCTACTGATAATAATATCTTCAACTTTTGCATGATGGGTAAGTCCAAACTCTTGGTGAAGAATACCGAGCTTCTGCCTAATGAGGGCACTCTCTATTCCCAAGTTTGCCATATCAACAGCTCCACCATCCTCTTTGAAGTAGATAATATTCCCCTTGTTTGGCATCTCAAGCCCTGCAAGCATCCTTACAAGTACTGTCTTTCCGACCCCACAAGGGCCGATAATTCCGAATATCTCACCTCGGTAAACATCGAGGTTTATATCCTTTAACTCGAAGAGCTTGGATAGGTTGTAGTGGTAGTATGTTCTACTGACGCCGTCCAGCCTGAATATTGGTCTCTTGTCAGTTAGAGGTTTAACCGGAATCGGTTCTTCAATGTCTGAAAGAAACTTGCTAATTATCTCTTCAGTACTTCCCCCTTCTTTCAGTTCTCCGTTGTCAATCCACAAAAGCCTGTCAGATAGCTCTCTGTGGATCTCTGGAAGGTGCGAGACGAGAAGTGTGGTAATATTCAACTCTTCTCTTATCCTCTTCATCACTTTTAGCGCTTCTTTCTTGTCTTCGGGAGATGCCATCGTCAGAGGCTCATCCAGAAGAAGCAACCTCGGTTGCATGACGAGTTGCCTTGCAAGCACCAGTCTCTGCTTCTCACCACCACTGAGTGTATGTGCAGCCTGCTCTGCTTTGTGCGTAAGCCCAACCAGTTCCAGATACTTCATCGACTTCTTACGAAGATCCTCAAACTTTGCATCACCCTCATCAGGAAGTGGTGCGGTCTCATCACCCATCTCGAAAGCTTGAACTCTCCTCATAACGTTCTCAACGGTATTTGCTGCCCACAATCCAAAGGATCTCTGAAGATGTATCGCAGTCTTCTCCTTTACCTGGGCGATATCAATGTTTGAAGACTCTGGAGTGAGTCTTACCCCATCTATAAATATATCACCTTCATCGAATGGCTCCACGCCTCTCAAAATTCTGAGAAGTGTCGTCTTCCCTGCACCACTCTTTCCGATTATTCCTATAGTTTCATTTAGGAATACCTCAAAGCTCACATTCTTTAGGGCAAGTGTGTGACCGCCATCTGATAAATTATATCCCTTGGTTAATCCCTTAACTTCCAAAATAGCATCTGCTTTTGCCATTTATAGGCTCTCCAAAACTGATTGAATGAATAAAATAAAAAAATTGGAATGGGGGCTTAGTTATCTCCACCCATTGCAGTCTCTACTTCCCTCATAGTTTTGATGACATCATCAGGGTCGCCGACCTGTATAATCTTACCCATCCTCATGAGGGCAGCCCTATCACAGATCATCTCGATGAAATCGATGTCATGTGAAACTATGATACATGTAAGTCCCAAGTCATCTCTCATGTTCTTGATGGACTTTGCTATCTCTACCCTTGTGAGCGGATCTGCTGTACCAGTAGGCTCATCAAGAAGGACTATCTTTGGTTCCTTCATCAAGGTCCTGGCAATAGCTACCCTGTGTCTCTCACCTTCACTTAGGTGATCAGGGAGTACGTACAGGATATCATCGACCTCCTCATCTGTGAAGTTTACAGCCTTGAGGAGGTTGAATATCTTCACGGCAAGAATATCGGATGGGAGCTCGTAATCGAGTGCACTTTCCATGTTCTCATATATGTTCAGGTCTGGATGGAGTGTGTACGCCTGATGCAGCATACTTATGTTCGGCGTGACTTTTCCTCTTCCTTCAGGACCCACAACGTTCATATTGATCCACTCGTCACCCATCTTTATCTCAAGTGCACCACCGGATGACTCCACAAGACCTGCTATCATCTTGAAAGTAGTCGTCTTTCCGGAACCTGAAACACCGACTAGTCCGAATATCTCACTACCCATAATCTCAAAGCTTACCTGATCAACAGCCTTCACAAGACCTCTGTCGAACCTGTAGAAGTACTTCTTCGTCTCGTCAAGCTTGATGAGAGGATCGGTCAATTTCTTCCTGTCAATCTCGATTCCTGCAAACTTTTCCATGAACTTGCTAGCGATTTCAGAAGACTTGCCAGCATCAGTCACCTTGCCCTCTTCAAGTAGTATTGCATCATCGGAGAGGTCCGCCACTGCTTCTGGCCAGTGTGATGTGACAAGCATAGTCAGGCCTTCTTCCATCTTTCTGTGCATGACCTGGTGTACTGCCTGTGCGGTGATCGGATCGAGCGTTCCACTTGGCTCGTCAGCGAAGAACATCATCGGATCTTTTGCGATGCTCATGGCGAATACGACACGCTGCTTCTCACCACCACTGATATGCTTGGCGACATGATCTGCCCTATGTGTAAGAAGCACATCTTCAAGCAATCCGTTTGCCATCTCAGTCAACTTGTGGGGTGGAACCCCTGCATCCTTGAGAGCTTTTCTTACATTCTCGATGACGTGCTCGTCGCCATATAGTGTGAAAGTCCTCTGGAACATGATGGATAATCTTTCGTAAAGGTTTCTTGCAAGCGGTGTACCTCTCTTGAGCTCTTCCCAGTAATTCACCTCTACGATGGATAGCGGGGCACCACATTTGACACACGTCTCTCCCGCCTTGCTTGGGCGCTCTACCCATTTACATTCAGGATTTGCACATGCTGCAACACGGTAAGTGACCGTACCACTCGTCGGCTCATATTCCTTAATACCACGTAGTGCGTGCATCAGTACCGTCTTTCCACAACCACTCTTTCCGAGGATTCCGAAACCTTTCCCTTCTTCGAGTTCAAAGCTTACGTTATCAATAACTGGCCTGTCAGTGAAGTACTTCGTTAGTCCTTCTACTTTTAGAAAAAGTTCTCCCATCGAGACCACCTAGTGTCCATAATCTATCTTGAAATCAAGGCCCGCTTTTTTATATAGCTCTTGTAATTCTTTCAACTTTTCGTCGTTTGGTTCCCAATAGATACAGAGTTTTATATCTTGATCGGTTACATTATGCTTGACGCAGGTAGCCTTTTCATCCATTCCCCATACTGCCTCTTCCAACTTTTCTGTCTTGTAGGAGTAGCAGTCTTCACATTTAAATACGGGAACAAAAGACCCACATGTCTGTTCAAGTGGATCAGTAATCTCTATCTTTGTTCTACCTCTAGTCTGTTTAAAGATCCTCTCACACCCGTTCTCGGCGCTGAAATAGATACAATATAAGCAGGCTTCTTTGCCTTCTTCAAGTAGCCTTGAGACTACATCCACATCGCCAATTTTTATCGCCATAGTTATCACCCCCACCTTTGGTATTTATCATATATATTCTTTACTATATTTTCAGTACTTTATTCTACCTCTCCTGTACTTGAATTCAGGGGATTCATACTCCTGACGCAGACCAGTCTTGGCCTCTTGTTTGGCAACAACAAGATCATCGACTCTTAATAGTGCAATTGCAGCAGAAGTCGATGAAATAATTGCATGTTTTTTAACATTGAAAGGCTCTATGATCCCCTCGGATATCATATCACCTGGTTTCCTATTATCCCCCGAGATACCTATATTCGCATCATTCTCATGAGATGTATTCAGCTCAATGATGGCATCTATGGGATCCATACCCAGGTTCTTTGCAATCGTTCTGGGAATCACTTCCAAAGCATCTGCAAAGGCATGAATAGCAAGTTGCTCCTTGCCACCTATAGTATTACCGTACTTTCTGAGGCGTTTTGCAAGCTCTATCTCTGTTGCCCCGCCACCCGGTAGAACCCTCTGGTCTTCAATAGCGGTCGCGATACATCTCATCGCGTTCTTCGCCTCACTTACGATCCCTTCAAGAACATGCATATCACTGCCCCTGATGACTATAGCAGATGATTTATGATATGGACAACCCACAAAGAAGATATACTTATTCGAACTCAATTTCTTCTCGACGATCATATCGCAAGACCCCAGTTTACCTGAATCAAGCTCCGATATTTCGTCGATTATCTCGGCACCGGTTGACTTTGATAGCCGCTTCAAATCAGTATTCTTCACCCGTTTCAGAATTATCACGTCATCTCTTCCGAGTATATCGACCGCTTCATCATCGACAGCTTTCTGACAACAGACGATATTTGCACCGCAGTCCCTGATCGTATTTATTATCGACCTGAACTCGGCTGACTCTTCATCCTTAAAGCCTCTCAGATAAGAAGGATTGGATATCTTGAGCTTGGCATCTGCTCTGGGTTTTTTCCGTTCTACTGGTAGATTGATAAGAGCTATCTTCCCATCCTCTATCTTCTTTGGAAGGTCACTTCTAAGGCCGGATCTATCGACGACGACACCTTCAATGAACTTGGTGTGCACTATCCCTTTACCGGACTCGGCAACTATTGTGACATCATCGGTATCTATCGGGAGTTCATCACTTATTCTTTTTACACATTCGACCAAGATACCTGCCAAATCCCTGTGATGCTTAAGTGATGTCCTTGCTATATTAAATAGAAATTCGTCACTCATCTCCTCAGTTATAGCGAGTTCATCAAGAATTACCATACTCTTTTCAAGTGCAAGTGAGTATGCCTTGGATACTATCGGGAAAGATACACCCATCTCATTTAACTCAAAACCCCTCTTGAGAAGTTCTCCGATGAGAACAAGTACGGTCGTTACACCATCCCCCGTCTCATCTGACTGGGTCTTTCCGGCGTTCATAATCATATTTGCAGTGGGGTGCTCATCATAATCAAGTTCAGTCAAAATATATAGGCCGTTACTTGAGACAAGATCAAAATCCTCCTCTTTTACTATCAGCTTGTTCAGCCCTTTGGGACCTAAAACCGATTTGAACATATCTGAAAGTACGAGAGATACGAGTAGATTGGTCTCACGAATCTCATCTCCTGAAACATCATCGTCACTTAACATAATCATCACTTTTTAGAAATCAATCTGAGGTGTAGGGGTGAGATGAATAAACGGATAGCCAGTACTTAGTCTTTTTGATAAGCTCTTCAAGCTTGGGAGCAGTGCAGGTCTCACCTCTCACGACGCCGGAAACCACGTCGACTACCATCCCTTTCGTCTCGAACTCACCTTCAAAACCTCTCGTTCTGATTCCAACCTCTGCAAACCTATCAAGAGTTATCGGTGCCTGACAAACAACGATTGCAGGAACTTCGGCATGCCTGAGGAAGACACGAACCTTGTATATAAAGTGGGACGGTATGTTTCCGGAATGGATCACAGCGAGTTTGTGCCTATTCATCTGGGCTATCTCTTTGTCGGTGATCCCACAGGTCTGGGTCTTCACACCTCCAGGGGCGTCATAAGGTAGCCCCATTCCAGCCTCAAGAACGAGTACACTCACAGGTATTCTGGCTTCTCTGAGACCATATGTAATCTCACAGACAGGTTTTGTCACATGCCTTGCAGTCGGACTCATCGAAAGTACTATGACACCGGTCTCCTCTGCTTCTGAAAACGTACCTTTTTCAGCAAGCCCACCACCAACACTCATTCCCATAGTCGCCCTACAATCAACAATCTGGCTTTCTCTTCCAATCTTCATCTTTTCACCCGAATTTTATCCCTGATACTTCTTGATAATATCGATTATATCTTCCAATTCTATGGGGTCCGGAACAACTAAATCTTTGTTGTTTAATACCCTTCTTGCAAGAGTCTTGTATACTTCAGCTTGATTAGAGCCGGGAAATGCTTCTACAACAGTTTTACCTTGCAGTTCTGCCTTCTGTACAAAATCCGATCTTGGTATAAATCCAATAATTGGAACGCCTATTGCTTCTGAAAAATCTGTTACAATCTCCTTCTCGTTCTGAACGCCCCTCATGTTGTTTATAATCCCACCGACCTTAACATGGCCACCTTCATCTGAGATTGTCTTAATACCTTTTGCAAGATTGTTGACCGAATACAACGCAAGAAGTTCTCCACTACATATAAGATAAGTCTCTTCTGCATACCCTTTTCTAATCGGTTGAACAAAACCACCGCAAACAACATCTCCGAGGACATCGTATATTGCAAGATCCACTCCATACTTCTCATATATGCCAAAATCCGCAAGCATCTGAAGTGCAACCATAACACCTCTTCCGGCACATCCCATGCCTGGTTCCGGCCCCCCCGCCTCTGCACATACGACGCCGTTATAGCCAGTGAAGACTACTTCTTCTATGGATTTACCATTGTCCGCCTTCATCCTTGTATAATCGAGTATCGTTGGTAGTAATCTTCCCTTATTCAGCATCGAAGTAGAATCGTGTTTCGGATCGCACCCCACCTGAAATACACATATTCCTTCATGAGAAAGGGCAGCAGAGAGGTTTGCCGATGTGGTGGATTTTCCTATTCCACCCTTTCCGTATATCGCTATCTGTCTTCTCATTCTTTCCAAGTATAAATGGGGATGACAGCATACTTTAGGTTTTCGAAAATCTCAAAAACCTTTTTTAAAAAAAGTAAGATTTGTTATTGCAATAGATATAGAAGATACAGGTTATGAATTGATATTACTCCCATAAAAAGAGAAAAGCCACCGAGAAGTATAACAACCGATCTCTTGAAACCAAGTTCGAAGAGGGCCGCAGTGAGCCCTAGTACCATTGTGAAGGCAAAGATCTTTTGAGAGACGAAACCCAGAAAACCGTAATTCTGGATTGTATTATACACGAGCAAATTCCCCTCAAGATGCAGACCGTGTTTATAAACTCCAACTATTGTAGTGATAGTGTCCATATATTGTGCTAGTGCCATTCCAGCAACAACAACCATGATTGAAGACCTTGAAGGTATATCAATCTGACTAAAAATCTGATCAAGACCTGCCAAGTTATTCACCTCTCCTAATGAATTAACAAATAAACAGTAATAAATATATCTTTTTGTTACAAAAAAACCAAAATTAGAATAAAATTAACATGTTTAATTCTGAGTATTGTGTAAATGTGACGAGACTTACATCGCGTCTATCTTCTCAGCAACATATATGAGTATCTCCAGATGAGACCTCAAGAGCTCAATATCTGTTGAGATCCCGGACTCCTCATAAATCAAAGATCCGTCTTTTAAGGTCATGTTGAACTTACCAGGTTCCCTCAATGATAGAATCTTTGATTGGACACTGGAATCTAATATACTCAAGACTTCAATTTCATCATTTCCCTTCACAACATACATCCCATCAAACTCTGAATTTTTCGTCTCTATGTCCTGCATTCCCAGTCTTTTGCCAATTTTACTGAAGAATCCCTCATGATAAACTCTAAGACTTACTCTCTTATTATTTTTGAGGTCTACCTTCAGACGGGTATACACAACAGTTACCTGGCCTGTACTGACTGTATAGGTATCTAAAATAACATTGTGACCCCTATAAGAGCCTTCTACTTTCGGGGTTTTGAATGTTGAACCCGGATCGAAATCTAAAGAGTGGTTACCAGCAAATAACTTCCATTCTTCTCTCAACTTTTTGTTCAACATCGTAACTGTTTTTGCATGTTATATATCAAGGTTTCGGACCTCCATTGCATGCCGCTGAATAAACTCTCTTCTGGGCTCAACTTTATCCCCCATGAGTATGGTAAATATCTCATCAGCAAGCACTGCATCTTCGAGCTTGACCTTCTTCATTACTCTTGTGGACGGATCCATCGTGGTATACCAGAGTTGCTCAGGGTTCATCTCTCCAAGACCTTTGTATCGTTGAATATCGCCCCCTCCAAGCTCTTCCATCACATGCTCAAGCTCGGAATCATCATAGGCGTATACTTTCTTCTTGCCCTTCGTGATCCTGTAAAGTGGGGGCCGAGCAATATATACATACCCCGCTTCAATAAGCGGAGTCATGTAGCGGTAGAGGAATGTTAGAAGTAGCGTTCTTATGTGGGCACCGTCAACATCCGCATCAGTCATTATTATGATCTTGTGGTATCTGGCCTTTGAAATGTCCAGATCTTCTCCTATTCCAGTCCCAAGTGCCGTTATGAGATTTCGTATCTCGTTGTTCTTCAGGATCTTATCGAGCCTCGACTTTTCCACATTCAGTATCTTTCCCCTGAGTGGAAGTATGGCCTGAAAAGCCCTATCTCTTCCTTGTTTTGCCGATCCACCGGCAGAATCACCCTCTACGATGTAAATCTCGCATATTGACGGATCTTTCTCGGAACAATCGGCCAATTTACCTGGTAGAGAGTTACTCTCCAGTGCATTCTTCCTTCTGGCGAGTTCTCTTGCCTTTTTTGCTGCTTCTCTTGCATTTGCAGCCTTGACACTGGTATCAGTGATCGTTGAGGCCTCTTTCGGATTCTCTTCAAAGTACTCACTCAGACACTCGACAACAATAGACTCGACAAGCCCCCTTACTTCGCTATTTCCAAGTTTAGTCTTTGTCTGTCCTTCAAACTGAGGTTCAGTAAGCTTGACATTAACTACCGCACATATCCCTTCACGTACGTCAGATCCCATAAGCTTGAGATCACCCTTCAGTAGACCCTTCTTCTTTGCATAATCATTTATTGTCCGGGTGAGTGCGGCCTTGAAACCACTTAGGTGGGTGCCACCTTCATGAGTGTTTACATTGTTTGCGAAGGTGAATATATTCTCAAGATAACTGGTATTGTATTGCATGGCCACCTCCGTAGAAGTGCCATTTCTGGTGCGTTCGAAATATATCGGTGGATGGATAGGTGTCTTGTTCCTGTTCAGGTACTCAACAAATGATTTTATACCTCCCTCGTATTGGAAGCTATCTGACCCCCCACCTCTCTCGTCTTCTATTGATATCTTCAGCCCTCTATTGAGAAAAGCAAGCTCTCTTAACCTTGTTGAGAGTGTATCGAAGTTGAACTCCAGAACAGTAAATATCGATCCATCCGGTTTGAAGGTGACCTTTGTTCCGGAAGATTCGGAGTCTCCAACGATTGTGAGTTCGGTAGTAGGATCACCTCTTGAATACTCTTGCCTATACTTTTTACCATCCCTTCTGACCTCAACGATGAGCCATTCTGACAGGGCATTCACAACGGATACTCCAACGCCATGCAAACCCCCGGAGACTTTGTAGCTCTTGTGATCAAATTTCCCTCCGGCATGAAGCTTCGTCATCACAACTTCCAAAGCTGAGATCCCATATTTTTCATGCTTGTCGACGGGGATACCTCTCCCATTATCATTTACTGTTACACATCCGTCGATGTTAATACGTACCTCGATACTATCGCAGTATCCTGCAAGAGCTTCATCAATACTGTTATCAACAACTTCATAAACCAGATGATGAAGACCCCCTGAGCTTGTATCCCCAATATACATGCCGGGTCTCTTCCTAACTGGTGACAACCCCTCAAGGACCTGGATATCCTTGGCACCATAACCTTTTGTTCCCGATAATCCTTCCATGGTTTACAGATACAAAATAGTAAACATTTTAACTTATACCTGTCGGTTTCTAGATATTTTTAGGGAATTGCCTCTGAGGAAAAGGAAAAGCAATGCCCTTACAAATAAAGGACACGTTCAGTTGGGATTGTAATAAAACACCTCTTGAAAGAGGGGATCAATATTACCCCTCTCCGAGCGATAGTGAAATAAGGTTTTAAAAGAATATTATAAAAGAGGGGAAAGCGGCCCTATTGAGAGATCCTTTTATAAGAGGTGGCAATTGATTGAGATTGACGGTTCATATGGAGAAGGGGGCGGAGGTGTTGTAAGGACAGCCGTGTCTTTATCTGCAATCACCCAGGACCCTGTAAGGATTGTAAATATTCGTGCAAATAGAGAGAAGACCGGACTTGCAGCACAGCATATGAAAGCGGTTCAGGCTGTTCAGATGATGACTGATGCTAGTGTAGAAGGTCTCAAGATGGGTTCAAAAGAGATAGTATTTTCCCCGAAAGAGATACGTGGGGGCAGGTTCAACATAGATGTAGGTACTGCGGGAAGTATCACTCTTGTTCTTCAATCCATAATCCCTGTTGCAATTTTTTCAGGCGCACCAGTTGAGGTATTTATAACAGGCGGAACTGACGTTTTATGGTCTCCATCAATTGATTTTTTCAGATATATAACGGTGCCTGCGTTGAGATCATTTGGAGTAAAAATTGAGATCGATCTGATAAGAAGAGGCTACTATCCAAAAGGTATGGGACTTGTAAAAGCTACCATCTACCCATCAAAGCTTAAGGGCAGGATAATTGAGAGTAGAGATGGTCAAATTAGAGGAATATCTCACTCTTCGGGACTGCCTTCTCACGTCGCTAAAAGACAACTGATAGCTGCAAAGACGACTTTAATCGAGGCGGGTCTTAATGCCGAGATCAAACTTGAGCAGTCGGTGTATGAATCGACAGGAAGTGGGATTACACTCTGGTGGGATCATAAAGGAGGTAGTGCGCTTGGAAAGAGAGGTAAGGCGGCAGAGGAGGTTGGAATTGAGGCTGCTGAAAGTCTCATCTCTGAAATGAGGTCCGATTCTTCTGTTGACAGGTTTTTGTCCGATCAACTTATTCTTTATATGGCCCTTGCAAAGGGAGGATCCGAGTTTTCTGTAAAAAGATTTACCGGTCATACAAAGACGAATATCTGGGTGACGAGACAGTTTTTGGATGTTGAGTTCGAGGGGAAAGAGGGTGTAACTACCATAATCTCCACTAAAAACCTTTAAATAAATCGATTAAGAGAGGATTGTATATCATGAAGGTAATGTCTATCGTCGGGGAGAAGAATTCGGGTAAGACATCGCTTATAGTACGCCTAATCCCTGTGATGAAGAGATATGGCTCGGTCGGAGTCTTGAAACACATTCATAGTCAGTTTGACTCAAAAGGGAGGGACACCGAGAAATTCTCAAGCGTAGGAGCAGAAGTTATCATGGCATTAACGCCTGTTGAGACTGTGAAGATCTCAAAGAGGGAGGGTCTTGAAGACGCTCTTGTTGAGCTTGCAGACGAAGGAATCGAGATAGCACTTGTTGAGGGTTTTAAGAGTAGCAAACTCCCAAAGATAGCGATCGGTGATGTCACCGCTGAAAATGTTGTTAAAAGAGTCAATCAGGATGTTGATCCATTAGATCTGGCAGAAATAATTCTTGATCAGGATGACTTTTATACTCTTAACTCTCTCATCTTGAAGGTAAGGTCCAGTTCTGATATTCATAAAGCAGGGGCAATTGGCACATTTACAGGAATAGTTCGTGGTGTTGCTGGTGGTGTAGAAGTGAAGGCACTTGAGTTTGAGAAGTATGCGGGAGTTGCGGAGGAGAAGATAAACCATATAGTTGAGGACCTCAAAGCAAGAGAGGGTGTTTTAGAGGTTTTGATTCATCACAGGTCCGGTTATATCGAGACTGGAAATGATATCGTCTACATTGTGGTCTTGGGAGCTCATAGGTCTCAAGTATTCAGTGCACTTTCAGATGCTATCGAAAGAGTGAAGAAGGAAGTTCCTATTTGGAAGAAAGAGTTGACCATCGATGGCGATTATTGGATTCATGATAAGGCGTAAATCAAGTGATAATGTCGCTTTTTTTGTGTTATGAACATATTTTCCGCGAAAGCATGTCCATATAACTTATATACTCCTCCATGCCATAGTAGTATTAAAATATGGGCAGTGAGCCTAAATTATTCGCATGTATATTCACCTCTTGGAAGCTAAGTTTCTGATAGCTCCCTGCCCTTCTATGCCCAACTTCTAAATAAAATCCACTATTTTTCTCTAATTCTGCATAAATTAATTGATTTTTTGCCCGCTGTCAATTATAGCAATCTTCATAAAGCATGTCACATAATTATGGTATGCAATGGACACAGCAAATTTATTAACATCGATCCGGCTTCTTCTAGCACCTGTGTCGTTTCTTGCAATAATTTCGCTCGATTGGCGTATTGCTGTCTGCATTCTAGTATTCGCAGGTTTAACCGATCTTCTCGATGGATATTTTGCCAGAAGAAGAACGCATGATATTAAGTGGGGCAAGCTCTTTGACTCGAGCACTGACAAGATATTTATGGGTTTTGTTATAGTCGCTCTCTTCATCAAGTATCAACTATCATTTTCCTCTATCCTTCTATTCATGAGCAGAGACATACTTACCCTGGGATTGTTCTTCGTTGCACTCATAGCACTATCTCCCTCTGCCAGAGGTAGGATGACGTTCTCTCCAAATAGGTATGGAAAAATGACTACAGGTTTTCAGGCACTTACCGTCCTTCTCATCATCTTCGATAATAATTTTCAGAACGTTACACTGTATACAACATTCTTACTTGGAATCGGATCCACAATAGACCATTGGTTGAGTTTGACCTCGGTCATCAGGTAATTTTTAAAAAAGTCTGTCGTAAAGGGTGCTCCTTTTCATAGGAGTGCGACCAACGCTTGAAATCATCGCATCGAACTCCTCGGGCTTTATATACTCTCCGTACATGCTACCGGCGGATCTTGAGATATTCTCCTCCATCAGGGTACCGCCCAGATCATTTGCTCCGCACAATAAGGCAAATTTGGCGAGCGTCTTTCCCATCTTGACCCACGATACCTGTATGTTCTTAATATTTCTATGAAATATAATCCTCGCAAGAGCAAGGATTCTAAGATTGTCCAGACACTTCAGTCTATTCCCCTCCAGATGTGTATTTCTCGATAAGAATGGCAATGGTACAAACTCCGTGAACCCTCTCGTCTCTCTTTGAATATCCCTTATCTTCAAGAGATGTTCGATTCTCTCTTCCTTTGTCTCGACGTGCCCGTACATCATCGTTGCCGTAGTCGGAATTCCAAGTTTGTGGGCAGTCTTTACTACGTTTATCCATTGGTCCGTAGTGAGCTTACTAGGGCAGATGATCCCTCTCACTCGGTCAACAAGGATCTCAGCTGCTGTACCTGGCATCGAATCCAAACCTGACCTCTTCAACTCCTTGAGAACCTCACAAACTTCCAGGTCAGAGTTTCTGGATGCATGGAAGACTTCCATCGGGGAATAGGCATGGATATGCACATCATAACTCGATTTTATCTCCTCGAGCATCTCACAGTAGTAATGAACCCCGACGTTTGGCAATAGACCTCCTTGAATACATACCTCTGTAGCACCGAGATCATACGCCTCTCCAACCTTCTCAAGAATCTTATCCTTGCCCAATATATACCCATCATCACGTCTGAATGCACAGAATTTACAGTTTCCTACACACGAATTGGTGAAGTTGATGTTCCGATTCACAACATATGTGACAATATCTCCATTGACTCCCTCACGTAGCTCATTTGCAAGAGAGAACAACTCTTTAGAATCGACTTGAAATAATTGGCTGGCATCTTCTCTTTCAACGGTCCCTTTATGAACTCGTTCAAGAACATCAGATGAGATCATGAGTAATCACGGAGATAAATATGCTCTTACCAAAAAAACATTGTGGTTTGAATGAGCCCTTTCAAATCGAAAATGTAGATATAAAAGAAATATATATAAACGCATATAGACAACAGAAGTAATATCAGAAAAATCAGATTAACTATTGTAAAAAACGAGTCGAGCTAAGATGGAAGAACTGACCGCTATTGCAGATGGATTGAGGAAACGGATGATGCCAATCGGTGTCATACTTGTAGCCGGAATACTGATCACATTCCCTTTTTTGAACAGAGTTATAAAGAGAATATCGGAGAATCTCCTTCCAGCAGGCATGAATCTTATACAGCTCGAACCTCTTGAACTGATACTTCTTGAGATAAAGATAGCCGTCGTCTGCGGCGTGCTGGCGGCATTACCTTTGGTATTGTATTATCTCGTGAAGGTGGTAAATGAACGCATCCGCCCGGTGGATTTTAACCTTAATTGGGGGAACATTGTGATGATTGTATTCTTTGCGATAATACTCTTCTTTATTGGAGCTTCATACTCCTACTTTATGATGTTGCCGTTCTTCTTCAATTATGTATATCAGATGGCACTAAGTGCGGGCGTCATATCAAACTGGTCGATAGCCCCGTTCATAAGTTTTGTTGTACTTATGACTGCGGTCTTTGGTATCGTTTTTGAACTTCCTCTCATCTTAACATTGCTTGTGAGAGGCGGTGTGGTTGAGATTGATACACTCAAGAAGTACCGCAGACACGCTTATGTAGCCCTTCTGATACTCGCTTCACTCATAACAAGTCCCGATATCTTTACCCAGGTTATCATCGGTGGCCCGCTTATAATGTTTTATGAGATAAGCATCTTTGTTGCTCAATTTGCATCGAGGGATAAGGTTAAATATGATAATAAATTGATCGGAGATTATGCGTTTAAAAGTGGCCTTGTAATGGGTGCGGGTATGATCCTGGGGACGTTCATAATTTTCCTACTCTCACTTGCAAGTGACCCACAATCCATCCTGGGATTTGTAGGTGAAAATGTCCCCTTACTTGGCTTACTGAACCTACAACAGATGATCGCTCTTCCGCTGATAATCCCGACGGTTTCCGGAACAATTCTCTCACTTAGGGCAAGGAAGATCGGCGATGTATCTCCCTCTGAGCATAGTGTTATGGGAAAGAATGTATCGATTATTGGGATACTCTCTATCATAGTTTCCGCGACTCTTTGGGCTATAATGCTACTTGGCACTTTATTTACAATCGGTGATCCTATAAATATACCAGGGACCTCCCAGCAATACTCACCGATTATTCTCTTGTTTATGGGTATTGCAGTTGTGGCGTCATTCTTTTCGGTTTTTATCACTTCATACCATGGATCAAACCTGAAGAGTGTTATCGTAGGAATCTTCCTCTCAGCATCCGTGCTTGCAATCATCCTCTTCATATCCTCTCAACTCGCGCTCACTACACTCTTATTGGGATTAGTTGTGGTAGGTGTGATATCAATTCTGTGTGGCTATACGGCAAAACTGAGTTTTGTTAAGGGGTGAAAGCGTGAGATCAGCCGTGATTCTCTGTGGCGGGAAGAGTTCAAGATTCAACTGTATAGACAAAACTTTTATAAAATTCGGTATGAAACCCCTCTTGAAGCATGTTGTAGATTCCGTATCTGAGGTTGTGGACGATATTGTAATCGCAACTCAGGACGATAGGAGGGTAGAAGAGATAAAAAAGATTGTAGATCTAAAGATAGTCTTTGATTCAGTCAAGGGTTTTGGTCCTATTGCAGGTATACTTGCAGGCCTTGAGGAAACATCTTCTGAATATGCTATCATCCTCGCATGCGACTTACCCTATACGAGTGGAGATATAATATCACTGCTCTTTGACCAGGCCCTAGGTCACGATGCAGCGATACCGAAGTGGGAGAATGATCTGATTGAACCGCTCTATTCTATATATAAAAGAGACTCCATGATAGGTGCTGCCAGAGCTGCGATAGAAGGTGGCTTTCACAACGTTTATTACCCGATATCACTACTTGAAAAGGTTAATTACGTGCCTATGGAACATATTAGGCAAATAGATCCCGAACTGAGGACTTTTGTCAACATCAACACTCCCAAAGACTTAGAGGGCCTTGAGAAAGGGCTCAGTAACAATTGGGATGACTTATAGTTTATGAAAGCACATTATTTACCATGAAGTATGAAGTGGTGGTTGTTGGTGCAGGTCCAACAGGGAGCACCGCGGCCAAATTCCTTGCCGAGAAGGGAGTCAGTGTACTTATGGTGGATAAGTCCAAGTTTCCAAGGGATAAGATCTGCGGCGGTTCTATGGACGTTAGGATTCTTGAGGATTTTAAATATCTACAAAATTGCAAGGAATTGATTGAGTGTTATTGCAAAGGAAGTTATATTTACTCGCCATCTCTTAAACACAAAATTAAATTTGAGAGTGGAAATCCTACCAGTCTCTGTGTACTCAGAGATAAATTTGATGAAGGTTTAAAGAATCTTGCGGTAGATGCGGGCGCTGAATTCATTGATGGTAATGGTGTAAAGGACCTCGAGACATCTGTGAACAGGGCCGAGGTCAGGTTAGAAGATGGTAGAAGTATAAAGACCGAGGTCATAATCGGGGCAGATGGAGTCAGAAGCATCGCCTCCAAGAAATCGGGATTGAAGCCGAAATGGGGCCCCGATGAGATCGCATCTTGTGTGATCCAGGAGTTAAATATAGGTGAGAGCACAGTTGATGAGTTCTTTACAGAGAAGAGGTATAAACACCTCCACATAAGATTCGGTGGGATCTTCGGTTACGGATGGGTCTTTCCAAAGAAGGAGCACCTGAACATCGGCATCGGAGCGATTCAATCAAAGACGAAAGGGAGATTGAACTTGAATGAGCAGTTCAATGATTACATCAAGACACTGAAGGGACAGAAGATAATACCTGATGATCTTGTTCTTGGTAAATGCAAGGGCTGGCCGTTGCCACTAAAACTCCCGCTAAAGAAATGTTATGCCGACAGAATCATACTCTGTGGTGATGCAGCCGGGTTCGTGAATCCTATTGATGGTGGTGGTCTCATATTCGGCATGTATACCGGGAAAATAGCTGCAGAAGTCATATCTTGGGCATTGAATGGAAGGGGTACGAGTGAGGCATATCTCTCCAAATACAAGGCTGAATGTGATAAGTTATTCGGTAGAAAACTGAAGAGGAGCCTTCTAATTAGAAATCTTATAAATGCAGCACCCGAGATATTCGTAAAGGTGGGAGGTAGTAGACTACTCAGAAGAGGCGTATCTGACGAAGATAATAGATCCTTTATAAAAAGTAAAGTCTTCCCATAACGAAGATCTTAATATACCAACCGCCTATAGGAATTGGGATAGTATGATGGTTATGGCCTTCATAACCACAGACCCATTTGCCCCAGTAGGGTAGCGGATATCCTTTGGGCCTGCGGAGCCTAAGACCCGGGTTCGAGTCCCGGCTGGGGCACTTGAACGGAGTTTGCAACCTCCAACAACCTCACCATAAAATATACATAAGTGTTCATACCAATATTTTAGATTATTGTGTGTGATCGCTGATGGTAGACGAAGAAACAATCTCGAACCTAATAGAACTGT
>JAXHUQ010000033.1:0-17687 GCA_034189535.1 Halobacteriota archaeon
TCTTAACAAGCCTCAATATTAAATACATTAATATCTGTGGCTTGTTATTGCTTTTTATTTTTTAAAGGAACTAGTGACCCCAGAAAAGTAAAAACGGGCTTTAAAACGGAGATTCTTATCAATATGTTTTACAAGATTTGGTTATGCTGTGAGAAAGAGAATTGAAGTGTATAAGGGGGTGTTTACAGCAACCTTATCGACTCGCATAACAAACTTCAAAATGTTTGACCTATTATCTGATGTTCGACAAATGAATCTCATAGATAAGATCGATGATATTGCAAAAGAGAGTAGATCAAAAGTCGGTATCGGTGTCAGATATCCTCATGATAGGGTAGTCCAACTTGCTGAAGAGGTAAAAGATTATGCAGAAATTCTTCTTATCGGCGATGAGGAGAAGATCAGAGAAACAGGAACCAAGCTGGATATCTTAGGGAGTATTAATCCTGAAGAAGATCTGGTTAAATTGCTCGTCTCGGGAAGAATAGATGCGGCAGTCAGGGGAAATTTGAAGGCTTCTGAGACATTGAACCATCTTAAAATCCAGGTTGGACTCAAAAAGATCTTTAGAATAGCGCTGCTAGAGACAGCTTCAGGAGATCTCTTCTTCCTTGCTCCTGTAGGAATTGATGAAGGGAAGAACGCAGACGAGAAGGTTGAGCTGATAGTGAGAGGGTGTAAATTTTTGAAGAGGCTTGATTTCGAGACGAAAGTGGGGGTCCTCTCAGGTGGTAGACATGGCGATCTCGGAAGAAGTGAGGTAGTGGACAGGAGTTTGGAAGAGGCAGAGGTCGTAGTCCGTAGAGTAACTGATTTGGGAATAGACGCGACTCACTATCAGATTCTGATAGAGGATGCGATAAAGGAGTCAAATATAATCATTGCACCTGATGGCATCACTGGAAACTTGATATTTCGAACACTAGTTTTTCTTGGCGGAGGTATGGGTTATGGTGCTCCAATCTTGATGGACAGAGTCTTTATAGATACATCAAGAGCGAGTGATAGCTATGGTCGGGCAATCAAACTTGCCAGTGCACTGGCAGGAAGATTATAGATTTCAATTCCCATTTTCTTCATCAACTCTCCGACCAATACAATATCTCCAGTAGAAATGATGGGGTTACCCATAAATATATTGGATAATTAATCATTAACATTTTTAATCAAAAATTTAATCTTGGAATGTTGTCATCTTGGTTAGAGATAGATTATAGGAGTTAGGAGTGGATGAGGTGGCATTTCCTGATATTGTTGCAATAGTTTTGATAGCATTCGGTTCTATCGGCATTGCTTTAGTTATTCTTGGGTATCTATCTATTCGCAAGAACCCCATTTTTAGAATGAGTGACACTCTTAACGATCTGACAGATACTGTAGAGGATATCAACAAGACCGTAAGCAGTGCAAGCGAATTTCTTGCGACATCAACACCTATTCTTGAGGGTGTTTCAAGGATATTTTATGATATTGGAGGGTCTCTTCCCCTGGTCGGGAGATCTTTTAGGGAGCTTGGGAAGAACCTTGGCACCATGTCAGATAGCATGTATACCTTCAAGGAGAGTATCGAGAGTTTCGAGGAGAAATGGAAAGCTTCTTTGGATGAGATGGGGTCCTTGAGGGAAGTTGAGACGCCATCGATAAAACTTATAATTGCAGGCCTTATCATTTGGTTGATCTCGCTTCACCTCGTTCTAATACTAGTAGGAATAGCCCTCCTCTCACTTTAATCCTTAACAAGAAAGATACGGTGCGATGCTTTTTTTGGCATCACACTCTTGGAATTAAACCTTAGAAGTCCGTCATTACACGGAACTGATCTATCTCTTCATTCATCAAGGTCAAGAATCTTCTCGCAGTTCCTTCGATATCCTTGGCATTTGTTATCGCCCTTCCGACTACGAGTATATCGGCTCCGGATTTTATTGCATCAGATGCGTTGTCCACTCTGATTCCACCTGCAACGGCGATAACCATCTTGTTATCGATCTGTCTGATCTTGGATATATCTCCCCATTTATGCTCGCTTCCGGCAAGTTCGGAATCTATTGCTCTGTGAAGTTCAACAACTCCTGGTTTTACACTGAGACTTTTGAGAAGTCCCACCGGATCGGCAACATTCAGGGTGTCGATCACGGAGTATATGCCTGTCTTCCTAGTCTCTTTTATCGCCTTCTCAATCGTCGGTACCGGTGCAAGTCCGGAGATCACGACAGCATCGGCAGCATAATCAGCAGCCATTCTTGCTTCGAGATTTCCTGTGTCAAGAATCTTTAGGTCCGCGATTATGAAAGTATCGGGACGTACCTCTCGTATCTTGTTTATAACATCTATTCCAAACCTCTTCAAGAGCGGTGTACCCACTTCCACAATCAAGTGGTCGTTCTTGGGTAGCTCGGTAAGAACTCTCTCTACTTTGCCCCACTCGGTTATATCAAGAGCAACCTGTAGGTATGGCGGATCCCACAGCTTTGTCACCTTAAAGCCCATGATCGGATGCACGGATCTGTCCTTCTCGTATGTTACTTTGTCTATCGATGGGAAACCTTCCATTGCTCTTTCAAGGGCGAGTTTTGTTGCACCGTAATTGAACCTGTAAATCTTATTATAATCCGTTGCCTCCGGATGGATAAAGACACTTGCAATTGCAACTAGGTCTTCAGCTGACTCTTTTGGAATAATACCCTCCTCAACAGAATCGGCTACTGCTTTTGCAACAGCTGCCTGTGCAGGACCGAATATCTTTCCCGTATCTTCCATATCTCGTATCGTCACCTTCGGAACAACAAGGGTGAATGGTTTGCATGGAAGATTTGGCCTTATAACTGCAAGAAGTGGTGTGTGACCTGCTGAGAGCTGACTCAAGCTGTTTGCGAACGCTTCTCCCACTCTACCTGTCTTGTCTCCGATCATAAGGTCAATGTGTGCAAGTTCAGGCGATTCTCCAATTAAAGCTTCTCCTATCAAAAAAATCTCCTTGCTTGATAACTGTTGCCCATATGCGTTTATACTTGCTCTTAGAGCCTCACTCACAGAAGCAAACTTTCCTTTTTTTACCTCATCTTCAAGAAACTCGTTCTGCTGTGTAGTGATTCTACCCGGAGATCTAACTAATTTATCATCTTGATCCATTTAATATATCCCTCAAGTGACATTCAGACACCTAATAGTATATAAATATTATGGATCAGTGAAACGTGAGTACCACAACAATAGAAAAAACTGAAATAATAATCTAGGATGTGACCCTATTCAGTTTTAATTGCTGCAATCTCCATGGTTTAGGCACTTTATATTTATCATGTTTTACTTTTTATTTAGCGATCTACTATTGGTTATTTGCTTTAGTATAAAACCAATCAGACGAAGGTATACTTTTATCTTAGTATGATTATATTTTCATTCTAATGAAGTGTAGGTTTCAGATAAAAGAGACTGTTGTTAGTATAATTGCCGAAGAAGAGTTTGTTTTACCTGCCAAAGAGGCGATTATGTACCACCGAAGGGAATTAGAAAATTTCATAACAGAAGATCCATTTTTTAAAATAACTCTGGAACCTTACCCAGAAAGGAAAAAGGCACCCAAGGTCATAAATAGGATGATCGATGCAAGCTCGAAGGTCGGGATTGGTCCGATGTCTGCAGTGGCTGGAACGATCTCCCAACTTGCAGTAGAGGCAATGATTGATGCTGGTGCAACATATGCAATAGTTGACAACGGTGGGGATATCGCTCTAATAAACGATGAAGAGGTTCTTGTTGGAATTTATGCAGGAGAGATTAATGATTTTGCACTTAAAGTGAAACCAAGAGATTCTATACTCGGAATTTGCACTTCATCCGGTAAGATAGGCCCATCTATCAGTTTTGGGAATTCAGATGCGGTTACAGTTGTATCGGATAACACTTCAGTTGCAGATTCGACAGCAACAGCCATTGGAAATCTTGTTACTGATGGTGACTCTATTGATGATGCGATAAAACATTTTAGTGGAATAGATGGTATAGATGGCATTTTGATCATCTGTGACGGTCGCATAGGTACATGGGGCGATCTTCCCAGCATAACAAGGGCCAGAGTCAGTTATGATCAGATAACGAGACCGTAGTGAAATTAAAATAGTATGGGGCGGAAATATTTATTAAGATGGTGGAAATTGATCCGATAGTTGCATTTGTTGTTATTCTCGTTGTTGCTTTCACGATCCCTGAAGCCATCCGAAGATTGAAGATCACATACGTTCCTTTTTACATCATTGCAGGTATCATACTCGGTCCTGTCGTGATGAATTTTCAGAGCATGGACGCTTTCGATTTTATCGCTGATATAGGCCTCTTCATGCTTGTATTTATTTCAGGCCTTGAGATTCATGAGACCGGACTTAAGAATATGAACAAGTCAATTAAGTACAGCATATTCTCCTCGATCATATGCTTCATCGGAGGATTTATTCTCGGGGAACTCTTAGGATATCCATTACCTGCAAGCCTTCTGCTTGGGACAATAATGATGTCCTCATCAGTTGGTGAAATAATACCGATGGTTCAATCTTCAACCTTCTTAAGAGAGGAGTTCGGACATTTCATCTTCCCTGCAATAATCATCATGGATGCCACCAGTCTCTTTGCCCTTGCGTTTATTATACAGATCGGAGAAGGATGGCGATCCAATGCTATCTTTTTTTTGGGCTCTCTATTGTTAGTTCTACTGATACTATACGGAATCCCAAAGCTTGCTCACAGGTTCTTCTCTCTTCTCAGAAGAAAACCGGAAGAGACGGATCTCAGGTTTGTGCTTACCGTGCTTCTCGCTATGGTTGCGATAGGTGAGTTGATCCATCTTCACGGGATAGTGATATCATTCCTTGTTGGAATCGTTATGGGGGAGTACATTGACGAGAAGACATTCTCGAAATTATACGGCTTCGGTCATGGTTTCTTCATTCCTATCTTCTTCATCGTTCTTGGGATGAACCTTGATATAGGTGTCCTCAAAGAGGCCGAAAGTATCTTTATTACGCTCTCGGTTGTAGTTACACTTATCATCTGTAAAATCTTCGGAAGTGTGGCATTTGCAAAGACAGAGGGTATAAGTACAAGGAATGGTGTAATCCTCGGAATCACAGTCTGGCCGCAGCTTAGTGCTACCATTGCCGCTGCAACTATCGGAGTTGATCTTGCTATATTCGATCAGCAGATACTCGTTGCCGTTGTTGTAATGTCGATATTTACTGCTATTTTAACTCCTTTTATCCTTAGATTTATAATTAAAGGAGAAGAGAAGAAACATATGCTCAATAACCACACAATCGTTATCGGTTACGGTCGAAATTCCTCTCTTATCACTCACCTTCTTAAGATTCAGGAGAAAGATCTGGTTGTAATAGATAAAAATATAAAAGTAATAGAGGAGCTGAAAGAGTCTGGAACCGAAGTTGTATTTGGGGATGGTGCTGATAGGACTGTACTTATTAAGGCAGGCATAGAAGACGCTGAAACAGTCATTGTAACGATACCTGATGAGCATGAAGAATATCTATGTCTGATGAGAATAAAGGAGATAAATCCTGATTGTTATACAATCGCAGTGGTTCATACGATAGAGCAGTCCACAAGGATTAGGGAAGGACGACTCTCTAACTATGTGATATGGCCAGAAGAGCTATCAAGCGTTGAAATTGTGGATCATCTGAACAGCGTGGCAATAGAACGCGAAAAAGAGAAAAGAAGATAGATGAAGCAAGAAGAAGCTATATCCCCTCCTCTTCAAGATACATAGCTATCGCAGCGGATATTATGGCCGTCTTATCCGAAGATGTTACCGAATTACTCCTCGAATTAACAAATATCGTTGCAAATTCCCTTAGGTTGCTCATACTGGACTCCAGAATCTTCTCCACATCTTTGAGAATATTGTGTTCTTCAATAAAATCCGTACTAAGGTTACCACTCCTGAAGAACTCATTATTTATTACTGCTTTATGGAACGGAATATTTGTCTTAACACCTATGATTATATACTCATAAAGCGCTCTATTCAGCCTGTTTATCGCTTCTTCTCTATTTCGTGCCCATGCTATTAGCTTGGAGACCATCGAATCATAAAAAGGCGGGATATCATATCCCATATTAATTCCACTGTCTACCCTTATCCCTATTCCACCAGGAGAACGGTAGAAATCTATCTTTCCCAAGGAAGGCAAAAATGTCAGTGGATCTTCGGCATTAATTCTACATTCGATAGCCCATCCATTTATGTTGATATCTTCCTGGCTGTAACTCATCCTCTCGCCAGAGGCTATCTTTAACTGCTCCTTTACGATATCGACCCCTGTTATCATCTCTGTCACAGTATGTTCCACCTGCAATCTTGAGTTTACCTCAAGGAAGTAGAAGTTACCGTCTGCAAATATGAACTCAAAAGTACCAGCGTTTGTATAATCTGCCGCTTTTGCCGCTTTTACAACAAGACTCCCCATCTCCTCTCTCATCTCTTCTGTCACTATGGCTGATGGTGCCTCTTCGATCAGCTTCTGATGCCTCCTCTGTATCGAGCACTCCCTCTCTCCTAAGTGAATGACATTTCCCTTGGTGTCGGCAAGTAACTGAAATTCTATGTGACGAGGTTTCTCAATATATCTCTCGAGGAATACTGATGCATCTCCTGATGTGGATTTTGCGATGGCTTTACTGAATTCAATTGCATCGGAGAGTTCTTCTTTGTTGTAGGCGGTACGCATACCCTTTCCGCCACCACCCGTGCAAGGTTTTATAAGTACAGGATACCCGATATTTTCGATTGCTTCATACGCCTCATCAATATTCTCAATCGCGTCCTTGGTGCCGGGTATAGTTGGAATTCCAACCTTCTTCATCAAGTTCCGGCAGGTTACTTTATTTCCTGTTTTGAGTATCGCCTCACTCGTCGGGCCTATGAATTGGATGTCGCTCTCTTCGCATGCACGCGCAAAATTGGCATTCTCAGCGAGAAATCCGTATCCAGGGTGTATCCCGCAAACATTTGCATTCTTTGCAACAGAGATTATCTTGTCAATATTCAGATAACTCTGACTAACTGGCGGTGGACCTATGCAGTAAGCTTCGTCTGCATATTTTGCAAAAAGGGCATTCTTGTCCGCTTCCGAGTAAACGGCCACACTCTTGATACCGCACTCTCTACACGCACGCATTACTCTTACTGCAATCTCTCCTCTGTTTGCAACCAGAATCTTGTTGAACATCTCAATTACCTACCTTACTTCAACCTAATATATGTAAAAATTTTCCTTACACCTCATAGTAGATATCTCCTCTGCATAATAACAGCAAAATATATGTTCTTCGGATTCTTAACAAATAAAGATAAAAAATGAGTCTAATATACCCAGGATCAGACAAAGTGGCAGAGCGCCGCAGGTTCATACTCGATCCAAAGAGTAGATTTCAGAAGCTAAGAGAGATATCGGATGAGGATATAGTACTTCTTCTGGGGCACAGGTCACCCGGAGAAAAATATAAGTCAGTTCATCCTCCACTTGATGAGATGAATCTTCCGGAAGATCCGATTAAAGATATGATAGAGCCTTCAATGGGTGCAAAGGAAGGAGATAGATTCGGATTCCTTCAGATCACGGATTCAATGTACTTTTCACCACTTGTTCCTTGGTTCAGGGGGCGTATGTACCACTCCAGATATCCGGGAATTGATACCCTTGTATATTCAGGCCGTGAACTGATGGAAGCAAGAGAAAGGGAACTTGAAAAGTTTTCAAAGGAAGTTATCGAGACTGAGCTATTTGATCCGGCAAGAACTGCAATAAGAGGAATAACAGTTCATGGTTCTTCTTTGAGGCTTGACGAGAATGGGCTTATGTTCGATGGTAGAAGGAGATATGTCTATGATAAGGAGAAGAATCAGGTTGTTTATGTGAAGAACCAACGTGTTATCCCACTCGACAAACCGATTCCCGTGGGTCCTCCGATGGATGAAAAGACCCTGATTGAGAAGAGTATCATCTACAGGCCGGAGACTGTAAGTTACCGAAATACAAAGGAGATATGGGAGGTAACAGGTAACGTGCTGGAACAGAACGTACTCGGTGGGTTCAACCCGGAGCATAAGGCTGAAGAGTGATCAAAGAACACTCTTCACCTCTAACATCTCCCTCATCTCCTTTACCACCTCAAACATCGTACCATACCATAACAGACCTTCGTTGAGGTTCTGCAAAGCCTTCTTCTTTGAGTATTCATCTTCAATAAATTCTATTCCTTTGTAGGTGACATTCTTCAGGACCAGACCATATGCAGGCGCATGCTCTATGCCTTCTCTATAATCATTTGGATTAAGCATTCTTGCAAGCCAACCCTCATCACTTTCACCGGTTCCTATCATGCTCAGAGCAAAAGCAATTTTTCGAACCATCGATCTTGCAAAGCTATCAGCAACTATATCAAGAGAGAGAAAATCCCCGTTTACACGTACTTCAACGCTCTCGACTGTTCTTACCGTGCTCTTCCCTTCGTTTATCGAGAAGTTGGCAAAGTCATGCGTTCCTATTAAAAGGCGTGAAGCACTTCGAATCTTCTGTAGATTCAAATTGCCTCGATAGAAAAAGTATCTGTATTCTCTTCTTATTGCACTTCTTCTCGGATCAAAATCATCTGGAACCTCTGCTCTCGCCCAGATTCGGATACTGTCGGAAAGCTTACTATTAATTATTCTGGGCGTCGCAAGCTCAATTTTATCTGTATCAAATGCTATGACTTGACCTATTGCATGTACTCCCCTGTCGGTTCTTCCTGCTGCCGAATAACGCGCACTCATAGGGTCGTCGAATATTCCAAGCTCGATCAATGCTTTGATAAGCTCGCCTTCAACAGTTTGCATATCTGGCTGAATCTGAAAACCGTGATAATCCGTTCCCAGATACATCAGTTTGAATGCGAACCTCATCTTAATCACTCCATATATTCAGTAGGGTCTTCTATAGCCGCCTCTGAGAAGCCACGTTTTCTATGCATACAAGCCTCACACTTTCCACAGTGTACATCATACTCGAAGTAGCATGACCAGCTGAGATCCATCGGCGCTTTTACTTCCACTCCTTTTCTTACTATATCGCGCTTGTACATCCCTACAAGCGGGGCCTTCACCTGTGGAGGTTTTGTGAAGGATGCCACCGCGTTCAAGAGTGTGGTATTGAAAGCTTTAACAAACTCCTCTGTATTGTCAGGATAAGAATCAGCCTCTTCAGCATTGAATCCGACAAACAATGAATCTGCTTTAACAATCTCTGCATAAGAAGAGGCTAAACTGAGAAAGACCAGATTTCGACAGGGAACCCATGTTGAAGGGGTCTCATCATTTGGTATATCGTCTCCCACCGGTACTGGAATTGAAAAATCAGTAAGCGATGATCCACCAAGCTCCTTTAAAAAGTTCAGATCTATAAATCTGACTTCCTTTGCACCAAGATATGAGGCGATACGACTGGTAGCCTCAACTTCTCTTTCCTCGGCCCTATGTCCATAGTTGAGATGCAGTATATACAGCTCATACCCCTCCTCCTTTGCAATTGTTGCACTGACGGTTGAGTCAAGACCACCTGAGCAGACACATATAGCAATTGGTAGGTCACTCATTCAATCATCACCCATTTATCCTTTCCTTCCCATAGCTTAACCGATAGAAGCTCAATTGATAGCCCTCTTGATTTTAACTCTTTTGATAGCCCTTCTCTTATATAAGTCACGATCATCTCGCACGATGGATAGTCCATAATCTCATTAAGGTATCTATGATCGAGTTTGTTCAGTAGATCCTCGATTATCGCCTTAAGCTCGATGTAGTCTATCACAAATTTTGTCTTCTTATCTATATCTCCTTCCACTGTTACTTCCACCTTGTAAGTGTGCCCATGGATATTTTTACATTTACCTTCGTATCCGGGCAGACTATGTGCAGCATCAAAATGAGTTACTATTCCGAGTTTCATCCTATTCACTTCTCATGAGTATAAATATAGAGACCGAATTATACTTTATATGAATATCTAATAAAGCTTGCCTGTCCCAAGTATTGGTCGTTTTTTGGATTGGATGGGGAGGTTACGGCATTATTTTCCGCTAACTATGAACATAGTATTCATATAAATGCTCAGAAGAAACCTCGTCATAGCAACGATAGCACCATCAGATATACGAAAAGATTTGATATCCATGGCAATTTCACTAACACTGGAGAAAGATCCGCAGATGGAAATAGAAGAAGTCAATTTTCTTAACACACAAGAACTTCAAAAATTCAAAAAAACTGCATATAAGGATCGAGTCCTATTTCTACCGCACTGCTTGAGAAGAATTCCTGAATGTAGGGGAGAATACAGTGAATCGGGCTTTAATTGTACTTCCTGTAATGATAAATGCCCCATTTCAGAATTGAAGACTTTTGCTGAAGATCTTGGATATACCATACTTGTGGTCCCGGGAGGAAGCATGATCAAGAGATATCTGGGGGAGAATGAGCCTTCCGGCGTAGTTGGTGTTGCATGTTTTGATGAGCTCATGCAAGGAATGACCCTTGTAAGAAATCTCAATGGAAAAACTGCTATTCAGATGGTTCTATTGTCAAAAGATGGGTGCACGCTTACCGAAGTGGATACTGAAAGAGTAAAAAAGGTTTTACTGGCCAGATCTGAAAATATAGAGGAAGATGCGAAAGGTTAATCTTTCTCATTGCCCTTTGTTAACCTCAATAAATTTGGTGAATTCTATGGGCGAGAAGAGAAGCAATCTGTTCTACTTGTATCTATTTCTGACTTGCTCATATACCCTTATGATCTTCA
The DNA here is from genome assembly GCA_034189535.1 of Halobacteriota archaeon. Taxonomy (GTDB): domain Archaea; phylum Halobacteriota; class Syntropharchaeia; order DAOWMC01; family DAOWMC01; genus JAXHTN01. Next base: position 10,848 of record JAXHUQ010000033.1, read on the forward strand.
CTCTCTCATCCAGATCATCGGTATCACAGCCATTTGAAATCATGGATATCGAATTTGTTAGCAGGATCGTGCATATCTTAGAGCACAACGGTATTGAGTTCATCTTGTACCCTCTATTTTTTGTCTATCTCTTTTTCGATAAAATTGCCCATATGGTTTTGTACGCCGGTTTAGGAGCACTGATATACCTTACCTTGAGTAAATCAAAAATAAAAATAAATATCTCTTATCTTGCAATTATAATAGGAACTTTCTATGGTATTACAGATGAGGTACACCAATCATTTGTAATTGGAAGAACCGCAAGCTTTTATGATTTAATTGCAGATATTCTTGGTATCATTATAGCACTTGCCTTCTTTCATTTTTATAAACAAGCACTGGCTCCAATCAATGGCCAATACCAATGAATTTGAATCCATGAGACTCCAGTTCAGATGATTTAAGGGCATCTCTTCCATCAACTACTATTTTATTTCGCATTCTCTTGCCCACATCTTCCCAGTCAATCTGCTTGAATTCCGCGTGATCCGATGCAACTATTATCGCATCGATATCTTTTGCTTCACTCAAGGGGGTATTTTGCGCCCCAAAAACTTCAACCTCTTTTAATAACAGTGGGTCCCATGCCGATACGTTTGCACCCTTCTCATTTAGTATCCTTATAATTGAGATCGCCGGACTGCATCTGGTCTCTTTCACCCCACCCCTGTAAGTCACACCTAGGATTAGAATGTTAGAACCATTCAATTCCCTTTTAAACTCCTTCAGTGCCCTCTCTGCGAGATCTACCGTATATTCTGCCATTTTGTCATTTATCTCTCTGGAGACCTTCAGAAGGCTTGTATCTGACTTGACTATCTTCGTTATGAAGTAGGGATATACCGGTATGCAGTGCCCTCCAACACCACACCCTGGCATGTGAAGATTCGAGTATGGCTGGGTATTTGCAACATTAAAAGTCTCAATCGCATCAATTCCAAGCTCCTCGCATATGATGGCAAGTTGATTTGAGAGAGCAATGTTGACATCTCTGTACACACCTTCAAATACCTTTACAGCCTCTGCCGTAGTTGCATCAGATACTTTAATAACTCCATTGTCATTTATGACTGTATAAATCGCCTCTGCCGTTATCGTACTTTTTTGATCAACTCCACCGACAACTTTCGGATAAGCGCCCTTGATATCTTGAATCGCTCTTCCTGAAGAGGTTCTCTCAGGGCAATGTGCAAGCCCAAAATCACCAATATCGAGTCCTGATCTCTTGAGTATGGGAAGGACGATATCTTCTGTTGTTCTCGGTGGAAGTGTGCTCTCAGTTATTACAAAATCACCAGCCACAAGTCTTTTTGATATCTTTTCGCAGACCGAAGTTAAAAGCGATAGATCCGCCTTATTCTCCTCATCAAGAAATGTGGGAACGATAGCAACCATAACATCGGAGATCTCTGCTGCATGTATAAGATCTGTTGTTGCAGAAAGCCTCCCAAGAGATACATTTTCCTTTACAAGCTTGCTGAGTCCTGGTTCTTCCAGAACATGGTTTATACCCCTGTTGATACCGTCGACAATATCTTCATTGATATCAACACCGATTACAGTTGCTCCCCTGTCTGCATAGACCGCAGCAATAGGAAGCCCCATCTTACCAAGACCATAAACTGCAACCGTAACATCCCCGCTTTTTAGTGCAGATATAATCTCATCGGGTTCCCCTCCATAGACCTTCATGTTAACTACTACTCTTATGTACCTCTTCAGTATTAAAAGTCTCTGCAAAACAATATTACTTATTGGACATCGGACGAATCAAGTAATCAACTAACTTGCTTTCCTGCGATAATGATACTGTTGACGAGGTTTTGTATGACTCAAGTGCTGCCATTGCTACTGAAAGCACATATTTTCCGTTATCCCCTGATGATGGTGAATAGTATCCATTACTCGCCACGTGGATGAAGTGTTCTAGCTCTCTTCTGAGAGGCTCTCCCTTATCCACTTCTACAACCTCCACGTGTCCTCCTTCATAGTGGAGTTCAAGTGACTGTTCTATGTAGTCGAGATACGCCACACCATCTAGCCCCATAACCGTCAATTTGCGGACTTTATGTGGAGTAAGCCAGTTGGTCTCAATAAGCCCGGAACAGTTTCCGTTGAACCGCATAAGTATTGATGCACGATCCTCGAATGGACGAACGCCGTTCCCTGCTATTGTAACCACGTCGTCTGCCTTCGTATCATAGAGGTAAGATATAACATCTATATCATGTACTCCGAGATCTGTTATTACACCAACATCCCTTATCCTATTATTGAAAGGTCCTACACGCTTTGCAGATATTGATACCACATCGCCTAGAAGCTTATTCTCAAGCATCTCTTTTAGCTTGATCACTGCGGGATTGAACCTCTCAATATGTCCAACCATAATTTTCACATCTGCATCTTCAGCAGCTTTTGTTATCACGTCAGCATTCTCAAGTGTGTCAGCTATCGGTTTTTCGATAAGGATATTCTTTATTCCATAATTTATGGCATTCAGTGCGACATCTTTGTGCAAGGAGGTCGGAACAGCAATGCTTATGGCATCGAGGTCTTCCATTAAAAGACCTTTGTAATCCGTATACGCTTTTGTATCATACTGTTCTGCCAATCTTCTTACCTTTGATTCATTCAGATCTGATATACCGACAAGGCAGACGTTCTCCATCTCGCTGTAGACACGTGTGTGATGCTCACCCATCACACCTACACCTATGACTCCTACCCTCATCAGTTATCACTCTCTTTTAAACCATTCATGTTCCCATTGGCTGTCTGAGTTTTCCTAATCTCATCTGCTAGCCAGATAATCACGCCCGCAACAGCGAGAATCAGACATGAAGGTATTAGAATAAACTCAAAATCTGCTTCCCCAAAGCTGTTAATAAATTTTGTATTAAATTCACTTGGGGTAAAATACGCGTTCAAAAATGTATAATACATCACAAATGAGAAGTACAATGGTACAAATAACGCCTCAAGCTTCAAAAATGTCTTTAAGGTACCCCTCGCATTCCCTCTAACAACTACTCCGTTTCTGTTGCCCATCTTTCACCTCTTGTGTCAAATACCCGGGCTGCCCAACCCAGAAATTAACCCATTTAATATAACAAATTATCATCTGAAAGTATATAAATCTGTCGTCCTATCATTAAATGATTATCCATTATAAACAGATATAAATGAACTAAAAATTTTCTTTTGCAGTCGTTTTTCGAAATTTCTTCCCGTTACATAGCAATAACAGTCTCACCAGACTTAACCCTTTCCCCAATTTTAATAAGGATCTCGTAATTCTTTGGTATCAATATATCAACGCGTGATCCAAACCTGATCATACCTATCCTCTCTCCTCTCTTAACTTCATCTCCTTCTTTCACATAACATACGATACGCCTGGCAAAAGATCCTGCTATCTGCACCAGCTCAATATCACCATTCTCCGTAGAAAGGATGATTATATTCCTCTCGTTGTTATCACTATCTTTACTGAAGGCGGGCCTAAAGTTACCGTTGATATGCTCGATTTTCTTCACCATACCTGACATTGGGGATCTATTCACGTGTATATCATGTAGGTTCATAAATATACTCACTTTTCGGTCCTTTATCTTCATTATCCTACCATCTGCTGGCGATAACATACCTTCACCATTAGGTTCCCTCTTGGGGTCTCGGAAGAAAAGTATGAGAAATGTGGTTATCAGTACCCCAAGAATGCTAAAATGATAAAAAGAGAAGTATGCAAATAACGAGGTAATCAAAGCAGAGATCACTATTAAGTGAATTGATTTCTCAGCCAGCATTATTTTCTCCCTTCTCGCCACTAAGTAGGGTCCAGGTCTCTTCTATCAGATCAAGGACTTCGGGTAATACCGTGAAGACGGCATAGGCAATAACTATCAGTATGATCATCGACCCGATCTTGGCAAGTACGTTGTGGGCAATATGAAAGCTGTGGGCTGGGGTTCCGAACCACGAGTTCACATATGCGGTTGTAACTATGACATTTCTCAATAAGTTCATAAGGTAGATAACAGGAACAGATACCATAAATGCCCAGAATTTACGATCTCTAGGGGCTTTTACACTCAGAATCACTCCTGAGAATAGGGCAATACTCTCTATTGCTGTACAGGCAAGAATTATTCGTATGCTCAGATTACCGAGAAATATGATCGGAGGCGCCACTTGAGTACCGACACTTATGAGGTTAAGTAACATGTTTGTTAAGATTGCGGTAACTGTGATGATACCCTCATTGAGAGATCCGATGATTGCAAAGGGGAAATATATAAGACAGATCAGAGCAGTCGCCCTTGTTAAGGTGATAAGTGTATCACGCCTCTCTCCTTTGTAGGTAAGAAAATGATAACCTATCATAAGGCAGAATATTGCCATGAGGCAGACAAGAACTACATTAAAGTAATCATCAATCTCGATGTAGTGAGCAACCGTTCCAAACCAGTAAATTGAGAAGAACGTCCATCCAAAACATCCAAATAATCTCTCTTTTCTGCTTTCCTTTAAAATTGTTCCTAGGAGCAGAAATAGAAGCGCGATCCATAGTACGTTCTCAATCATCTTATATAAATAGGCTAAAGCCAGATTAATAAGTATTTCCATATGGGATTGGTAACTGTTGATTGTGGAAGCGAGAGTGGATCTTCATGTCCATTCAAATTATTCGGATGGTCGTGATTCCGTTGAAAAAATGATTGAAGCGGCAAAGAATATAGGTCTTGATAAAGTTGCAATAGTGGATCACGGTCCTGATCATCGGTTCGGGATGAAGCGAGAAGATATCGGGAAGAGAGATGATGAGATAAGGGAGTTCTCCAAGTTCTATGGAATTGAGGTCATTTCAGGCATAGAGCTCGATCTTGATATATTGAACCCTGAGGAGATGGGATTCTGGGATGACAACTTTGATCTTGTGCTAGGTAGTATTCACAAGAGATATACATATGAGGATTACTTCCAATATGTAAAGAGATCGATCGAATGCATCGATATACTGGCCCATCACGGTTGGAAGATCGATGGTTATAATGACGATATTGAAGTGGAGTTGATCCGGTTATTAAAGGAGCATGAAGTGGCAGTGGAGATAAACTCTAGAAGGGGGCTACCGTGGGAGTATTTTCTGCGGATGTGCTCTGATGCAGGTTTGAAGTATTCAATAGGAAGTGATGCACATAGAGCAATATATGTCGGAGATGTAGAATGGGCGGAGGATATTGCAAGCAAATTCTTCAGTAAAGAAGATATATACTTGGGAAAGTGAGATGCCAAGTTTAACAGTCGATACAATAATAATTCACAAGGGTAAAATAGTAGTCATAAAACGCAAGTACCCGCCTTTTGAGGGTGATTTTGCATTGCCGGGTGGATTTGTGGAGGATGGAGAAAGAGTGGAAGAAGCTGCAATCAGAGAAGCAGAAGAAGAGACCGGACTGAGAGTGAGGCTCGTTGAGTTGAACGGCGTTTACTCAGATCCGAAGAGGGATCCGCGTCATCATACGGTATCCATCTGCTATATTGCAGAGTCTATCGGTGGAGAATTAAAAGAAGGTTCGGATGCAATGGATGTGAAGACCTTCAAGGTTAACGATCTTCCAAAACTGGCATTTGACCACGATGAGATGATAAATGATGCAAGTGAGGTTTTAAATGGAATTTTGTCCTGAATGTAAAAGTATGATGAGGCCCAGTGAGGGTTCGCTCGTATGCAGAAAGTGTGGATATACAAAAGAGAAGGATAAGCCTTCAATTATCTTAAAAGACTCAATGAAGGAGAAAGAAGAGGTTATTTTGGAGGCAGAAAGTGCAGGAATGCCAACAACAAAGATAAAATGTCCTGATTGTGGAAACGATACTGCATACTGGTGGATGAGGCAGTTGCGATCGGCAGATGAGGCCGAAGTCAGATTCTTCAGGTGTACTAAGTGTAAAAAGACTTGGAGAGATTATAATTAAGAGAGATGATTCGAGACTCGAGTTTAACCGAAAGGACATTAAAATACTGCGAGAATATCGGCATTGACATCGTGGGGTTTTGTGATCCGGCGCTTTATGATGAGTATGTGAAAAAAGGTGCAAGACCCGAGTCTTTTCTCAAAGAGACGGAGACGATCATAATAATCGGATTGTATCTGAATGATCTGACCCTTGACACGTGGTATCAAGACAAGAAGAGTAACAAGAGCTTTCATTTTGCGGATTCGATAATCGAGGTGAAAGGACGAAAGCTCAAAGACTTCCTTTTATCCGAAGGCTACAAGTCAAAGATGATATCATATAATCCCGGACTTTTTCTCAAAGATTCAGCAGCCCTTGCAGGCATCGGTCCGATAGGAAAGAACAATCTGCTGATTTCAGATAAATTTGGTTCTCAGGTGCGATTGAGGGCACTTGTGACAGATGCACCCCTCTCTTTGGGAAGCCCCATATTTGAGAGTAAGTATTGTGTAGATTGTGATATATGCGCAAAATCATGTCCTGCAGAAGCTCTCAACGATGGTAGATACAACAAGATGAGATGCCTTTCATATAGTCAGTCGCACCTGTCGGTTTTATCTGATAAAAGCGATATCTGGTGCAACATATGTATCGAATCCTGCCCTATCGGGAGATAAATTTTTTATTCGTGCAATAAAGATCGTAGAGTTTGAAGTGTTTCTTTTATTGAGGTCATTTTGAGTTCCTTTGGTTCATATGAGTAATAATTTTCTCCAATAATTCTTATTATCTCTTCAAAGTCAATATTTCCGTCTCCAATAGGCAGGTGCTCGT
>JAXHUQ010000034.1:0-16945 GCA_034189535.1 Halobacteriota archaeon
ATACCACTAAAGGGGTGTCAGAACACCCCTTTTTGATTAAACTTTGGTTTAAAGTTTAGGATGAAACAAACACCGGCTATGGCAGAAGGACTTACAGACCATATATGGACGCTGGGTGAACAGTTGACATTAAGGGTGCCTGTTCAATGATAGGGATACAGGACCGAAAATTTCAAATCGCAGGAACAACTCCAAAAAAAGCATCTTTATATACAATTAACACCAAGGGGATTAATAAGAATGGCAAGGAAGAACACCCAAGTTATTGTGGGGGTGGTTATTATAGCCATCTCTCTTATTGCAGCGATATACAGCCTTCAGGATTCCGTGACCCCGTATTCTACTGTTAGTGATATTGTCGGTAAAGGGGACAATATGATCGGAAAGAGGTTCCATGTCAATGGGACTGTCGTAAACGATACAATCGACTGGAGTCAGGAAGATATGCTATTGAAATTCAAATTGACCGATAACGTAAGCATGATGGACGTTGAATACTCTCGACCTGCTCCGAATAATTTTGAAGACGGGAGGATGGTCGTAGTCGAAGGTATGTACAATGAGGATAGGGTCTTTGAGGCTCGTGAGATCCTTGTTAAGTGCCCCTCAAAATATGCACCTGATGAGAGTTATGATACAGAAGAGTGATTGAATGATCGGATACATCTCACTTGTCTTGGCTATCATCGTCTCGGTCCTGACGATGTTATCCTATGCATACTGGCACAGATCACATCGGAGAGAGTTTATCGAGGTTGGAAGAAACGGTGTCTATATAATATGTGGCCTATTGAGCTTTGCTTCAATCTGGCTATTTTACTTGCTCTTCACTCGTGACTTCCAAAATATATATGTATGGGGATACACAAGCAACGACCTATCGTGGTTTTATACATTCTCGGCATTCTGGGCAGGAAAAGAGGGGTCTCTTCTGTTATGGTCCTGGATGTTATCAATAATGATTGCCCTTGTTGTAAGAAGGTCCAAAAATGATAAGTTCATAACATACGCCACACCAATCCTTGTTGGAATCAACATTGCATTTCTCATAGTGCTTGTTTTCATATCGAATCCCTTTGAGAGGACTCATTTCATCCCGACTGATGGTTTTGGTATGAACCCTGTTTTACAGGATCCGGGTATGGTGATCCATCCGCCCGTACTCTTTTTAGGATATGCTGGCTTTGCAATACCTTTCGCATATGTTCTTGCAGGCCTTTTGTCAGGAGATGATACCTGGAACAAACGTTCTAGATACTGGGTCCTTGTCTCTTGGATCTCACTTGGGCTTGGTATATCGCTTGGTGGTTGGTGGTCGTACCATGTTCTCGGATGGGGAGGTTATTGGGCATGGGATCCGGTAGAGAACGCTTCGCTATTACCCTGGTTGATCTCTACTGCACTCCTTCATTCCATGATTATTCAGGATAAGAGGGACGGGTTGAAAGTTACAAACATACTTCTTGGCATATTCACTTTTATCTTGATTATATATGGTACATTCCTGACAAGAAGCGGAGTCTTATCCTCGGTTCATGCTTATGCAGAGTCACAATCCGCCATATTCTACTTGGGGTTCATTGCTGTTCTACTTATTACTGCGCTTGGAGTTCTAATATCAAGATATAAAACTATTCAGAGTAAGGAACTCTCAGATTCCATACTCTCAAAGGACACAAGTTTTCTTGTCAATGTGATCATATTTGTAGTATTGACCCTTGTCGTCTTCCTCGGTACGATATACCCCCTCATCTCAGAGCTTTTTACAGGATCACAGGTGGATGTGGGATTGGACTATTACAACAGCCTATCTGTTCCTGTGGGTGGTTTTCTCATACTACTAATCGGAGTTTGCCCCATGCTTGCCTGGAAGAGAACATCGAGCGAGCGATTGAAAAGCTCATTTATGTACCCGACGATAATATCACTTTTTATATCTGTGATAGCGTTTGCTCTCGGAATAAGGCATTTCTATGCCGTCTGCACAGCCTTCATCAGCACCTTTACCCTATCTACGCACTTCATGGAGTTTCTAAAGGCTGCACGATCGGATGAAAGATACAGCCTGGATAAGTTACTCAAGGCAGTGGGCAAGAACCATAGGAAATATGGTGGATATGTGGTCCACATAGCAATAGTTATAATGGTTATCGGAATTATCGGTTCTTCTGTTTATGATACCGAGGTTATTAAGATGCTCGATGTGGGGGAGTCATATGATGTGGATGAGTACAGACTTGTCTTCGAAGGAGTAAGAAGAGAGAGTGATATAAGCAAGATGTCGCAAGTTGCCGGTTTAAGCATATACGAAGGAGAGAAATTGAAAACGGTTGCCACCCCATCAATTGATATATACTCAAAGTTCCAAGATCAGAGCATCAAGCGAGTCTACATTCACGGTACTGTTGCAAAAGATATTTACATTATTTATGAGGGCTCAGAGGGTAGCGTGTCTCTATTCACAATCAGGACCGTGCCACTGATAAGCCTGATATGGTTCGGAACCCTCGTAATGTTTCTGGGAACGATCCTTGCACTTGCACCGGATACTGGTACAACTACAACTTCAAGCGAGAGTTCGAAGTATGACAATAGATTCGAGAAAGAGTTTAAAAAGTTCAAAGAGGGTAAAAAGTGATCTCATTTAGGTTAAAAGGGGTATCATCTGTGATGCTAATATCGCTTCTGGTATTCGGTCTTCTTGCACCATCTATTGTGGCTGCAGAGGAAGAGATAAAATCCATATCAGGAAAAGTTCTCACAAGTACCGAAGAACCGGTTGCCAACCTGACAGTAACCCTCAATGAGCATCGTATGGGGAGCTTCGATCTTGTCTCTGAAACGGCTACTGATGATACGGGTACATACGTGTTCCCCGAAATTGATTCAGAGAAGATGTATTTTGTAGAGCTCTATTATGAAGGTGTAAAGTACTCTGAATTTATAGATCTTAGCAGAAAAAGATTTGATTTCACCGTCTATGAATCGACCACAAGTGATATGGACATCGGAGTGATAAGGCACAGTATAGTCGTATCAGCACACGATAGCCAGCTCCTTGTTACGGAAATTCTAGATTTCAGAAACAACGGTGATCTGGTAATTAACAACAGCAACCTTAAACTTAGTATTCCGCAAGAGAAGAGTAACCTCAAGCTCTCCGCAATGGGTGGAAGCTATGACTTCGATGACCACAACGACCATATCGCCTTCGAAACAGCGAGCCCGATAGCTCCTGGTGGAGAGTTTAATGTCGTAGCAGAGTACACTCTCCCGCTCCAAGAAGAAGAAAAAGTGATCGATGGAGTTGTGTCTTATGATACGGAATCGCTGATATTCTTCGTTGATGAAATGGATGAGATACAAGCCGAGGATGGTGAAGGTACTATGGACAATGGCTATATGTCCGAAGGAGGATTGAGCTACCACATGTTCCCTGGGGGAAGTTTAAAAGCAGGTTCTTCTGTCAGTATCTCAATCAAGAAGGTCGCAAGTGACGTATGGGATCCTGTTACAATCCTTCAGGCAACCATGATGGTGATTATCGCAGGAGTATTCTTTCCGTATCCGTTGCTCAGGAATAACAACAGGAGTAAGAAGAGCAGGATCGAGCGTCTTGAAGAGAGGAAGGAATCACTCTTCTCAAAGATTATAGTTGTCGAGACCAAGCATAAGGTTGGCGAGATCTCAAAAGAAAAGCTTGAGAAGATTAGGTCTAGACTGAAGAGAAGAGTAATGGACCTGATGGAAGAGATTGATGAGTTGAAAGGGCGATAAGCCCTTTTTATTCAGGATCAATCCTTTTTACATATAATATATAGTTGCTATATAGTATATTTACCAGTTATATACTCTATTTGGAAAAATATATATGGTACTATGAGGACTTGGTCTCAATGTTAGAGATGTTCCTTGGACTTGGCTTGTTATCGATTATTGGATCGGTTGCGGCTTTTTATATGGCTTGGAACATCGGTGCAAACGACCTTGCAAACTCGATGGGTGATGTTATCGGTGCAAAGGCGTTGAATATGAGGCAGGTTATCATACTTGCCGGCATAATGAACTTCTTTGGGGCAGTATTACTCGGTTCTAGGGTTACCACCACAATAGGGAAAGGAATAGTCCCAATATCAGATATAGATCCGCATATTGCTGCTCTTGGCGCACTCTCGGCACTCATTGCAGCTGGACTCTGGGTGACCATCGCAACTTATTTCAATCTTCCCGTATCCACCTCACATTCAATTGTAGGTGCGATGCTTGGATTTGGTTTGGTGTCGGTAGTCATGGGCAACATCCAGATGAGTGATATATCATGGATGGTGCTACTTAGGATAGTTTTCGGATGGGTTCTTTCTCCTGTTACCGGAATGATCCTCGGTTATCTCATATTCTCAGCTATACGCCTCTCCGTTATAGAGCAGACCGAAAATATCGACAGCTTGGAAGGTATTTTCAGGTATCTTCTTATCTGCTCATCCTGCTATCAGGCCTTTTCCTTCGGCTCTAACGATGTTGCAAATGCGATAGGCCCGGTCTCGGTGATTATGGGTACTCTCGGTGAAGAGATTCCGATCGGACTACTCGTCTTCGGAGGACTTGGGATTGTGGTCGGTCTTTCCACATGGGGATACAGGGTTATATATACAATCGGCGAGAGGATCACCGAATTGACCCCAACAAGGGGATTTTCGGCAGATGTCGCATGTGCCACAACAGTCATAATGTGCTCTTCGTTCGGTCTACCAGTGTCTACGACGCATGTTCTCGTTGGAGCAACGATTGGAGTTGGACTCGCAAGAGGTCTTCAGGCGGTTAATTTAAATGTTATTAAGAATATAATATATTCCTGGCTACTTACTGTTCCTGTTGCGACGGTTATTGCCATGATAGTATACTTAAGTCTTATTTGGATAGGATTATGAGAAAGTATATCCGATCGGTCGAAAAATTGTATGCGAAGTCCCCCTTCAATCTGATCTATGAGCATATCAAGAAAGGAAATGAGGCTGTTCACAGATTGGATGAAGTAGTTGTGGCTTTCTGTGATAAAGATATGGACCGTGTAAATGCAATTTCAGATGAGATATCCGATCTTGAGCATGATGCCGATCAGATCAAGCAAGGAATAAGGGAGAGGTTGCCTAGTTCGGTACTTATACCTTTGAGTAGGCAGGATGTCTTGACCTTCCTTAGGCTTCAGGATTCTGTCCCTGACGCTGCTAGAGATGTCGCAAAATCGATGACGCTCAGAGAGGCATATGATATCCCGCCCGAACTTAAAGAGTCAATTAAAGAACTTACAAAAAAGACGGTCGAGGTTACAGATGAGTATGAGCGGCTGGTAGAAAAGATCGGACCGATTCTTGCTGCTTCTTTCAGGGATAAGGATGTCGAAAAAGCTTTAAAACTGATCCCTCCTGTTGAGAGGCTGGAGCATGAGATTGATATCCTTGGCCTCGAGATCGGTAAGAAGATATTTGCTTCAGAGGATCAGATTGGTGCAGTAGGTATTTATCACTTAAACGATGTCGTAAAAAATATCAGTAAGATATCCAATGCAGCAGCAAGAGCCGCAGATAGTCTAAGAACAATGATATATCCAAAATAACAAGTCTTTTATATATTACGACTAATATTAACATGCATCTTAACATTGGTATAAATGATGAGTTCAACGAAAGAGAATATTATGGCGCTTATGTGTGAGACGAGGGAGCCTATGGCAATCGGTGAGATCGGTGAAAAGATCGGTGTCAGTTGGGCTACTGTCAAGACCAATGTTCTGGAGTTGTCTCAGGAAAAGATGTTGAATATCAAGAAGGTTGGAAAGAACTGGATAGTCTGGAGAGATGAACAAAATGAGTCTCCAAAGGGCTGTAGTGTATACAAAAGGAGTGAATGATAGATGATACCAAAAGGTAATATATACGATCTGGAGGTCGAAGTAATTTATAAAGACCTCTGCTGTTATTGTGGCGCGTGTGGTGCATTTTGTAAGGAGTACATATGCTACGAGAATGAAAAACCAACGACGAAGGAGAGGTGCTACGAGATACATGGCGCATGTTATGACTTCTGCCCACGAACATTCTTCCCGATACTTGAACTCGACAAAAAAGTATTTGGTAAAGAAAGAGAGGATAAAGCACTGGGATGCTACAAAGAGATTGTCACAGCAAAAGCAAAAGACAGCGAGATTGGTGAAAAATCCCAAGATGGGGGCATTGCCACAGCTCTTCTTACGTTTGCACTTGAAAAGAAACTTATCGACTCGGCAGTCGTATCAAAGACATCTGAGTCTGAGGCGTGGACTCCGGAAGCGATCGTTGCGACGACCAGGGAGGAGATCATATCCGGAGCCGGTTCAAAGTACACACTTTCACCTACAATTATGGGTGTAAGGGAAGCTTTTGACGGCGGGTATAAGAATGTCGCACTTGTCGGTGTTCCTTGCCAGATACAGGCTATGACAAACATCCAAAACTCAAAGAATTTTGATGTGGGTGGAGATCGGGTAAATCTCAAGATAGGACTTATGTGTACCGAGTCTTTTGACAGGGAAGCACTCATCGCAAAACTAAAAGAGAACAAAATAGAGATCGAGGATGTTACAAAGTTTGACATCTCAAAGGGCAAGTTCTATGCACACACAAAGGACGGAGAGGTGACCATTCCTATCAAAGATATGAAGAGTTGTATGAGAGAGGGATGTAGAGTCTGCTTCGACTTTGCTGCTGAATTTGGGGATATCTCCATCGGATCAATAGGTTCCGAAAGTGGTTGGAGTACAGTCATAATCCGAAGTGATGTGGGTAAAAAGCTTATGGATGATGCTAAGAAAGCCGGTATAATTGAAGTCAAGAAGATGTCTGATGAGGCAGTTGAACCGGTCCGCAAGCTCGCAACCAGGAAGAAGAAAGAGAACCTGGACAACATCCTCAGCAAGATAGATGGACTTCGCCTCTTGAATCTTGCTGTCGCAGGAGAGGATCTCAGGTCACTCATGATCTGATTGTCAAGGTTTCAAGCCAAGTGATTTGCAAGCACCCTTTTAAGGGTGTTTGTTAAATAATTTTTTGGGTGCCGATCTGAAAAAAAAATTTACAAATTTATAAGTAAGAGAATCAAGATATTATTCTCATGATAAGGCCCGCCACTGACGATGACATATCTTCCATAATTTATATATGGAAGGGAAACATTGAGACGAACAACACTCCTGCGGATATCGCTTATGCTTTCAGAAGATTCAGAAAGTACTGGTTTGTCTCAGAGTCTGATAGGAGGATTTCAGGGTTTGTGGCAGGTACGGTAAAAAGCACAACAAGGGGACATATTTCTGGTATTGCCGTTCTTGAAGAGTACCAGAGGTGTGGTATGGGCAATGGTCTACTATCTATGCTGGAGAATGCCTTTATCTCTGATGGTTTCAAAAAGATAACCCTTGAAGTCAGATTGAGTAACATGGACGCCCGTAGATTGTATGAGATGCGAGGGTTTGAACAGACTCATGTTGTAAAAGGGTATTATCCTGATGGAGAGGCTGCAATGAATTATGAGAAGATTCTGAGGGACTATAAGGGTAATCTGATTGTGGATAACCTCGGAGTAAAAGGTTTTAAAAATGCAATATTTGAAGACATGGTTCGGTATATTCAGGATAAATGATGATTACGAGGTCGTGGATTGGACGTTATTTCCCAAAGACAAACTCGTTGATAGTTACCTAAAAGAGATAGACACAACACCGATTAAGATTGGCAACGGCAACTCTCGATTTGACATGAGGGATCTTGCAAAATCTTCAGGATTCGTCTCTTCAGATGATGAGTATATCAAACTCCTTCATGATTTCGCAATCGATCTGGCATGCCATGGAGTTGAGAACTCCTTTACAGATGACCAGCTTATCATCCAGGGGATCAAGACCCTTGATGACCTTGATAGGACAATTTGTCTACTCTCCGAACGTCTGGAGGATTGGAAATCCCTTCCGGTCTCGAAGATAGATAAAGATTTGATAGAGAGTATCTCGGAAGGTAGGATCGCTATGGAGAAGAACCACCTCTTGTTAGAGGACTATATCCATGAGATTATGAAGAACATTGCACCAAATGTGACTCTACTTGCCGGCCCCCTTCTTGGCGCCAGGCTCATATCTATCTCAGGAGGGCTAAAAAACCTTTCAAAGATGCCATCGAGTACGGTTCAGGTACTGGGTGCAGATAAGGCATTATTCAGACATCTGACAAAGGGAACGCCTCCTCCGAAGCATGGGATCATCTTCCGTCATCCACTTGTGCATGGTGCACCCTGGTGGCAACGTGGGAAGATAGCTCGTGTATTTGCGTCCAAACTGAGTATTGCTGCAAGAATAGACTTTTATTCCGGGGCCTTAAATGAGGATCTTCTTACCGATCTAAATAGGCGGGTGCTTGAGATAGAGAAGGCTTATCCGAGTCCCCCAGAGACCAGATAGTCATAAAATCATTAAAAATCGTCCAATTACTCTGTTTTCACTTCTTTTTTCATAGTCAAAACCTTTAATACTCTATCTCATGAAGGTTAGGATATGGAGCAGGATCAAACATACATGAAGAGAAGAAGATCAAAAGGGAGGATAGCAGCGTATATAGTCCTGATAATTTTTATATTGTCAATTCTTCTTATCGGTTTTCATGTTTATGGTATGATGGGTGGTTTTGCGCTTCCCAGGGAGAGGGTCTCAGTGATTTATGTTCAAGGGACTATGGTGACAGAGAATGTTCCAGGTGGCATTGGTTTTGCCTCCTCTGAACAGATATGCAACAATCTTCGTACCGCAAGCAAGGATCCCTTCGTAAAAGCGATTGTTCTTAGGATAAATAGCCCGGGAGGATCACCTGCTTCGGCTCAGGAGATAGTTAGTGAGATAAAGAAGATCGATGAGGATACCCCTATAGTTATTTCGATGGGTGATCTTGCCGCTTCAGGTGCCTATTACATCTCCGCTCCTGCTGACAGAATCGTTGCAAACCCGGACACAATGACAGGTAGCATCGGCGTCGTATGGGTCTTTGAGGATAAAGAGGGTTACTTCAAGGAAGAGGGGCTAAACTACACAGTGGTTAAATCAGGAGAGTTTAAGGACATGGGCAGTCCCTGGAGAAATCTTACCGAAGAAGAGGAAGCTTATGCAACAAAGATCGTTATGGATAGCTATCACAGGTTCATTTTAGAGGTTGCCGAAGGGAGAAATATGTCAATAAGCGAAGTAGAGGAACTCTCAGACGGACGTGTATATCTCGGTACTGAGGCAAAAGATCTCGGACTTGTAGATGACATAGGAAACATATACGATGCGATAGATATTGCAGCAGAGATGGGTGGTATTAGTGGCACTCCAGACGTTGAGTATGTCAATCAGCCTGATCTATTCAAGATACTCTTCGGTGGGGAGATGAAGGTTGAAAATGCAGAAGATTTGGGGAATAACTTATTAGATATGAGAGAATATCCTTATGGTCGTATCTTATGGATCATGAACTAGGTGGTAGGACGTGAGAGTGGCAGTAACCGGGGCTTGTGGTAGAATGGGTGGCTGGATCACCCAGAATGTACTTTCGAATGATGATATGGAACTTGTCGTAGTATTTGATGTTGTCAACATAGGATCAAAAATTGGCAATGCTACTGTCTCGGATCCGAAAGAGATGAGAAGCGAACTCAAGGAGACTAAGTCTGAGGTGATGATAGATTTTACTTTTGCCGATATTTCCGTTCAAAATATTAAGGCAGCTGTTGAATGTGATACAAACATTGTCGTCGGATCTACCGGTTTTTCCGAGGATCAGAAAAAAGAGATAGCAGAGGTCATAGGAAAGAATATCGCCGCTGTGATCTCACCGAACTTCTCCATCGGTGTTAACGTCTTCTGGAAGCTTATAGGGGAGGCTCAAGAGTATCTGAAGGACTATGATGTAGAGATAGTCGAGATTCACCACAAACATAAGAAAGATGCTCCAAGCGGCACGGCGGTCTATGCAGCAGAACTTCTTGGGGATAAGTTTGTTCACGGTAGGAGTGGTATCTGCCCAAGAAATGAGGGCGAGATAGGTGTTCACTCAGTGAGGGGTGGTGACGTGGTAGGGGACCACACAGTACTCTTTGCAGGTGAAGGAGAGCGTCTTGAGATCATTCACAGGGCACACAGTAGACAGTCATTCGCATCCGGAGCGATGAAGGCAGCAAGGTGGGTCATGACTGCTGAAAAGGGTATTCATTCCTTCGATGAAGTCCTCGGTTTGTGAGTTATGACACATGACCCGGAATATGTCACTTTCTCAAAGAACATATTTATCCCGGTGACGAACGTCTGCAGAAACTCATGTAAGTATTGTGGGTTCAGAAGGGCTGTAAATAGTAAAGATGCGTACCTCCTCAGTGAGGATGATATTCGCAATCTCTTTGAGATGAGAAGAGGTGCAACCGAAGCCCTATTCACCTTTGGGGAGCGTCCGGATGTTTTTCCTCTATTCAAAAGTTGGCTTGAAAGGACCGGTTTTACAAGTACGATCGAATATCTTGTCTACTTGAGTAGAATTGCAATTGATCATGGCCTGTTACCTCATACAAACATAGGATCACTTTCTTACGATGAACTTGAGATCTTAAAGCCTTACAATGCATCGATGGGCCTGATGCTTGAGAGTACGGCAACTCTTGATGCCCATAAAGATTCGCCAGGAAAAGAACCTGCTGCGAGGATAAGAACCATCGAAGATGCGGGAAGGCTCAAGATCCCATTCACGACTGGTCTTCTGATCGGAATCGGGGAATCAAGCGAGGATCGTATCGATTCACTCAATATGATAGGGGATCTATACAAGAGTTTTGGACATATTCAAGAGGTGATATTGCAGCCCTTCACACCAAAACTGGATACACCCATGAGTAACCACGCATCGCCCTCATTTGAAATATTCAAAGAGATAGTATCAACTGCAAGAGATATTCTTCCAAAAGATGTCCCTATCCAGGTTCCACCCAATCTTGTCTCACCATATGAGCTTGTCAGATGTGGTGCCTCTGATCTTGGTGGGATATCCGAACTTACTATCGATTACATCAACCCAGAGTCAGGGTGGCCAAGTGAGGACGAATTGAGGCAAGCAATGAAGGAGATCACGCTAAAAGAGAGATTACCAATATACCCCACATTCATAAAAAAGGAGTGGTACGGGAAGTTTACAGAAGGTCTGATAAAAAGGTATGCGAACAAGTCGGGGCTTCGAGCTTCTCTCTAATCCTGTCTATTCAGAATCTTTACCAGTCAGATTATCTGGACGTATATGCTGTTTATATCATCCAGTTCAACCTCTTTTGCCCTCTCAATATAGTATGATAATAGTTCTCTACCCCACTTCAGTGCTTCGTCCGAATAGGATACCAGTTCAGTACTTGCATCATAAGTTCCATCTTCAAGAAATAGAAAAAGTGAGAGTACCGAATCCGTGACACTGAAGGATACCTTTGTATCTTCGTCACTCACCCAGAGCTTCAACTCTTTACTTGATATCTTGCCCTTCAAAAGGTCCAGGTACTCAGAATCCCCCTCCATCACCCTCTCAAAGACCATATTCGATAGTACAAGCTCTACTTTTGCCCCATCTTCAAGTAGCGACCTTATCATATCTGTGTGGCCAGGATATAATACAGGAATAACGCCTTTTAATTCACTTGCACCACAGCTCAATTGAACGAAACTTGAAAGAGGTTTTAAGAGATCGTCAGGCGTAGCCTTCACAACTTCACAACCTTCTAGTACACCAATTCTTTTGAGTAGGTGGTAAGGAACTCCACTCAGGTCGTGTTTTAGCCAGAACTTTTTATTCTCAAATAGTGCAGCAATCGTCTCTATCAGATCTTTTATCGCCATAGCCTGGATCATCCCGATATTTGTGAGAGTGTAACCTCTCTTTTCACTCTTAATTAGACCCTCGTCCTCCATCGCCCTCATCGCATGAAGGATGGTGGGTGAAGGAAGACTCAAATGCTCCCTCAACTCACCCATCTTCTTCGTCCCCTCTATCAAAAGCATCAAAACCTTAATCCTTATCTCTGACCTTCCCAGTAATCTCAGCCAATCCGTTGCTTTTTCGTATATCCCACAAAATTCAGTGAACACAAGTATCCATTATGATTAATAGTATATATTTAATTCTATTGACAATATTGCCTTTTGAGTGCAATACAATATTACCATAACAGCAGGAAAGCACCTTCAAAAGATTTACTATAGTTTAACCTCTCTTGCTTGATTACGATAATACTCGTATAATTGCCTGCCCCATTCAAGCGCCCCTTCATCATAACCGACAAGGTCGTTAGCCAGATCATAGTTCCCTTTATCATCGAAGAATCCAAGAGAGATGACCGAGTCGGTTATCGTGAATGCCACCTTCACATCGTCATCAACCATAAATAGTCTGACATAGCCGTCAGAATGTGCTTCTTTTAAAAAGTCAGGTTCTTCTTCATCTG
The DNA here is from genome assembly GCA_034189535.1 of Halobacteriota archaeon. Taxonomy (GTDB): domain Archaea; phylum Halobacteriota; class Syntropharchaeia; order DAOWMC01; family DAOWMC01; genus JAXHTN01. The sequence continues at coordinate 12,529 of JAXHUQ010000034.1, forward strand.
CTTCCAGTATTGCCTCTAGAACAACTTCAGTGAGTATTAATTCAACGTTGATCTTGTTTTTCAATAGGGCCTTGACACGATGATAAAACTCGATACAATATATTGGAGAGACGCCTTTCATGTCCCTGGCCAGGCTGATTTGCTCTATAAAGTTTGAGTATGCCTTTATAACGTCATCTGGAGTAGACTTAATAACTTCACAGTTTCTCAGTAATCCGATACTCCTCTCCAGGTGAATAGGAATTCCGCTTATATCATGAGAAAACCAGAACTCCCTATTCTTAGTAAGTGCTGATATTGAACCGATAACGTCATTAAAAATTGTATAAATGATATAGCCAATGTTTGTCAGACTATATACCTCTCGATCTTTTTCAACAATCTCCATATCTTCCAGTGCCTTCATGGCGTGGATTATGTTTGAAGTGGTTAGGTTAAGCTCCTCACTTAATTTTCCTATCTTTGCTTCCGAGCCTCCAAGTGCAAGCAGTATCCTTATGCGTATCTCGGACCTTCCAAATATCCTAAGAAATTCCAACTCCTTTTCCGGTTCGTACCTATATTCCACCTTTTCACCATATGTATTTTTACAACTATAGAGGATCAAATGATGTTACTTGATAAATAATCTCTGATTAGATCACTTGATCTCACATAATAATTGTCAATAGGGCTATGGGGATCCATTCTCCATCTACGATTAAATCGAGCGAAAACTTCCTTTTTCGCCAAAATCCTTCATTACAAAAAAAAAGAATATAGGAATAACCATAAAACATCGAGAATAGCAATATTGGTGCATATTTTAAGAAAAAACCTAATTTTAATGATATTATCAACTCCAAAACAAGAAGTGATTGGAGTATAAGTAACAATAACCTGGTTTTGGGTATACCTATCAAGATAGGAATTGTCCTTGTTCCATTTTTTGAATCGCCTTCCACATCTCTCACATCAAATAAAACAGTATTAATAAAACTTTTCAAGAAGAAGAAATAGAATACAGAAGAGATAAATATAAATGATTTACCTGAGTCAATTGGGGGGAGAAAAGCAGCGCCAATCGCCCAACATAAAGATACGATTATGCTTTTTACTACAGGTATATCTTTCAACCTAACCCCTGAAAAAATTTTTACACTATATACAATTCCGGAAAATAATGGAACAAGAAGAATAGGCATGCTCAATATACTTATCCATAGGCCAAGCACAATAGCAAAACCATATGAGAAGATAATGAGAATAAGAACTAGAAGTTCATTGTCCTTGATGTATGCACTCCTTTCAGGCATGTTAATTGCGTCTTCTTCCTTGTCAGTTATTCTATTTAGACTATATATACTAAATGTTACAAAGAAGGTTGCAAGAATAAAATTAGAAACTGGTTTTAAATCAAACAACAAAAAAGAAAAATATAGCTTCAATGAACTATTAATAGATAAAAAAAAGGAGCTTACCACCAGAAAGGACAATAATCTTTCAGTTTGGGTCTTTAAATCTTTAAATATCTTCTGATTTAACCCTCTTCGATCTATTTCTGTAAAATTCAAATAACTCACTACTCCACTCAATCGCGTCTTTTCTATCAAATATAAGATCAGTAGTTAAGTCATATGTCCCATCGTCTCTAAACAAACCTAACGATAAAACTGAATCTGTGAATGTAAAAGCTACTTTTACTTCTTCATCTATCACCCACAATCGAAAATTTTTTTCATTAATAATATCATCCAATCGTGATTTATATCCCTCATTTTTCAAAATTGATAATACTTCGTTAGTTACAATGGTTTCGACATTGGCATTATTTTCAACCAATTTCTCGATTATCGTCGGATATTCCTGATAAAAAATTGGTGAAACACCTCTTACCTCTTTTGCTTCCATGAGAATTTTAATAAAATTCAAATGGGGTTTTAAAATGTCAGTTTTGCTCCCCGACACGGCATCACAACCACCCAAATCCCCCAATCTCTTCAATAGATAATCAGGAATGCCACTTATATCATGGGTAAGCCAGAAATCCTTGTTCTTAGTAAGAACAGTTATGGTTTTGATCAGGTCTGATATCATGAGTGCCTGGATCTTTCCTATGTTTGTAAGGGCATAACCTTCATCGGTGTTTTCTAAGAGCTCTTCATCCTCCATATCCTTCATAGCGTGAAGGATGGTAGAAGATGTAAGATTGAGGTAATCCCTCAACTGACCAAGTTTCATATTTTCCTCGTTCAAGATCATCAGAAGCTTGATACGAATTTCAGATCTCGCGAGTAGTCTTAACCAGTCAGAAGATTTCTCATAGACGCTGTAAAATTCTGATTGCACACTCTCCATTTAGCGGTTATAATATATATTGAATTCTATTGACAATATTGCCCCAGGCGATCAATATTGGAATGGCGTAAAATGGTGTTTTTTTTCAGATATCGCTAGCACGAACGCAATTTAATACACCGAGGTGGTGTTTAAATAGTTTCGTCCCCCATGATATGGCCTCGTAACTGTGGCTAACCAGATTTTCTGACATATCATAGGTTCCATCCTTTCTGAAGAGACCAAGTAAAAATGCAGAATCCGTAACAGCAAATGCTACTTTTACATCTCGATCCGTCACCAATATCTCAAAGTTATCTTTTGAAAGGATATTTTTTAGTAAGACTTTATGTTCACTCTTTACCATATAAAACAGCTCTTCAGTGAGGATTAACTTCACTTCAGAACCTCTCTTTGCATGACCCTCTATAAGCTCTATAAAACCCTCTTGAAATATCGGGACGACACCTTTCACAATCTTTGCTTTTGAGATTTTCTCTGCGATGACCGACATCGGTTTGAGAAGATCGATCGATGTTGCCTTTACAATATCACTTTCAACAAGCTCACCCATCTCTTTGAGTAGTGGTTCTGGTATATCACATATCTGGTGATTCAACCAGAAGCTTTTTTGGAGATTGAGTGCACCTAACGCTTTTATGAGGTCGATGAGAATCATTAGCTGGATCATCCCCACCTGGGTCAGACAGTAACCATCTCTTCCTTTGCTGACAAGGTTATTGTCTTCTAGTCTGTTTATTGCATGTAACAGAGTCGAAGAATTTAAGCCAGTCTCACCTCGTATACTACTTAGATCTTGAGCCCCCTCTTTGAGGCTATATAGTACCTTAATGCGTGTATCCGATCCGGTTATAAACTTTATAATGTCGATTGCATCTTCTTGTGATTCGTCCGACAACATAATCTCCCCAATAAAACTGAATATTAATAATATTTAACAATATTGCTATTGTTTAGCAATATTGATATACTATAAACTCCATAATTTGTGTGTTGTACCCATAAATTTGATGGAACACGGTCAAAGGGTGTTGATTTAAGATGGAATCAGAGAATGCATGTATAAAAGGTGAAGATACTAGCGTAAGGTCAAAAAGCGATCTTACGGCAAGTTCGAACGACAAATATTTTGCACTTGTCGAAGATGCAAATGATGGCGTTGTTGTTGTGCAAGCAGGAAAGATTATGTTTGCCAATAAAAAATTCGCCGAACTTCTTGGGTATACTCCAAAGAAACTACAAGGTAAGGACTTTTTTGATATATTGACGTATCTGAGTGCGCGGGTGGTAAGAGAGCTTCACGAGAGGAGGATGGAAGGTGAAGATGTTCTCAATATCTACCATGCCGAGCTTCTAACAAGCAAAGGAAAGATTCTGCCTATTGAAGCAAATTGTACGGTTATAGATTACAACGGAAGCCCCGCAGAGCTTGTATATGCAAGGGACTTAAAAGAGCGTAGAAAGATCAAACAACCACTTGAGCTCTTCTTGTGCGAAGATGGTAGGCTCACCGCTAGGCAGAGGACCATAATACAGACCGCTCTTGAGGAAGGATTCTATGACTATCCCAAGAAGGTAAATCTTAAAGAGCTTGCTGATGAGTTTAATGTTTCAATTTCAACGATATCAGAGATCATAAGAAGGGGCGAAAGGAACATATTGAAGCACTATTTTGGAATCGAGTAATAAGCAGGGGTATAAAAATAAAAGGCAAGGGTTTTACGCAAAAACCCCCATAACAAACCCTTTCAAAACATCCCACATCACCACATATATCGATATCGAATAGATTAGAATAGTCCCTGTTATCACACCCGCTATTCCACCATAAATTGAGTATGCAGTCTTCTCCTTCTTCGTATACTTACCAAACCCAAGATCTTTTCCTCTCAGAGTGTTTATCGGTATCAAAAATACCTTTCTCAAAAAAGCAAACGATTCGGTCCTCAGATTGGGTGTATCGAGAAGATCCATAAACATGTAGTAACCATCCATCAGGATGAGTGGGTTGAAACCGAGTAGCACTGACAAGAGGTTGAAGTAGACCAGCCTCTGCACTGTTATCAGCGCAAGAGGCGAC
>JAXHUQ010000035.1:0-16369 GCA_034189535.1 Halobacteriota archaeon
TGATAGAACTTGCTCTTGCCGGCGATCTTGTGAAATCGCTCAAGAAGCTTGAGTACTTCTTTGAAGATCAGGGGTTGAGTGGGGGTGATATCACCGAGCAGATTTATAGAGCCGTCCTGGGGATGGATATCCCTGCCCAAGAGAAGGTTAAGCTCATTGACCGGATAGGTGAGACTGACTTCAGAATAACAGAGGGTGCAAACGAGAGGGTTCAACTGGACGCCCTAATTGCTCATTTCGTCCTTAGCAGATCTGATTAGTCTCTCATAAGCCCTGTCCACCATTTCATCGATACCCACTCCGAGTTCTTTTGCTACCATGATCTTTATAACCTCTTCTTTGACTATCTCGCCAAGTTCTTTACTCTTCTCTTCGATCCTCTTTGTGACTTCATCGATTCCTATACCAGCATCTCTTGCTATCTTTTTTAATACGTCATCATCAGGGACCAAATTGAATAAACTCAGATCTACTCTGAACCCGGGTGGTTTCTCAAGGTTTCTCGGATCAAAACCGGGCTCAATATCATCACCACTTTTTTTGAGCAGACCGAGCCCTAGCGCCCGATCCACTATTTCTTTTGCCTCTTCGGGTGTGAACCACTCAAGATCAAGTGATAGAGCAAAGATAAACTCTTCTACTGTCAATCTCTCCTTACACAACTTCTTGAACGGTTGAGCAATTATGAACTCCCTCTCCCTAAGCTCCGAACCCATAGACCATTCTATATGACAATCTTTACTTAAATTGATTCAAAAAAGATCAAGAAGTAAAGTTATATTTGATTCAAATATGTAAGAGATTGGAAGACTAGTTGGTGAGAATAATTGATAGAAGAGATCGATCGACTGAAGACAAAGAAGAATGCCATTATTCTGGCTCACAATTACCAGAGGCCTGAAGTTCAGGATGTTGCAGACTTTGTAGGTGATTCCTTTGAACTGGCACGAAAGGCGGTAGGGACTGATGCTGAATTAATCGTTTTCTGCGGCGTTGACTTCATGGCTGAGACCGCTGCAATTCTCAACCCTGATAAGAAGGTACTGATACCGGATATCGGTTCTAACTGCCCGATGGCACAGCAGTTACCAAGCGAGATACTAATGAGAGCAAAAAAAGAGCATCCAGATGCCGAAGTAGTCCTCTACATAAATACGCTTGCCGAGACAAAGGTATACGCCGATTGTATCTGCACATCTGCAAATGCACCCAAGATCGTGAATGCAATGGAATCTGATGTTGTTCTCTTTGGACCGGATCATAATCTTGCATATTATACCCAGAAAAGGACAAAAAAGGAGATCATATCGGTTCCTGACTATGGCCTCTGCCCGACACATCATCAGATCACCGAGAGCGACCTCCTCGCATCAAAGGAGGAACACCCGGATGCAAAGGTGGTCGTTCACCCCGAATGTGTATCCGAGATTCAGGATATTTCCGATCATCTGGCATCAACCAGCGGTATGGTGAAGTATTGCATGGAATCGGATGCAAAAGAGTTTCTTATTGGGACAGAAGTGGGTCTTCTATATAGACTGAGTAAAGAGATTCCCGGTAAGAAGTTTTATCCCCTCTCAAAGAGCGCGGTCTGCCCCCAGATGAAGATGCATACCATCAAGAAAGTGATAAAGGCTCTTGAGGATGGAGGACCGGAGGTTCTTGTTGCAAAATCGATTGCAGAAAGTGCAAGAAAACCGATTGAACGTATGCTTGAGATCTCAAGGTGAACGGTGAGGCTTTCAATCAATATTGTGACGAATGAAAGGCGGGTACAGTCTGTAGATCTACCGGATGACTCGACATATGAAGATCTTCTAAGAGGGCTAAAGATCAATCAAGAGACTGTGATTGTTCTGAGGGATGGTTTGCCTGTACCCCTTGATGCTAAGGTATCCCAATCGGATATCACTGTGCTAAGAGTTGTATCGGGCGGGTGATCACATCATGGCATATCAAGCTTCAGGAATAAACTAGTAATAAGTTATATATATTATGTGTTGTTTTATTATATATGGTATAATTTATTTGATATTATAGCATAATAATACCAAATAAACAAACATTTTAGCATAAGTCTGAGCGGCCCTCCGTAGGGGAGGTCCGACACCTCTATTTTTATATCCACTGCCACATGGATAATCTTATCACCGCAAGAGCAGTACTATACTCATGGAGCTGATCGACGTATCACTGTCTATATCAGAATCAATGGTGATATACAAAGGAGACCCGGAAGTAAAGATTGAAGAATTGAAGGATATCAGTTCTGACGGTGTGAAGCTCTCAAAGATCAGTATGGGGCTTCATTCCGGAACTCACATAGATTCCCCATCTCACTTCCTAGAAGACGGAGGATCGATAGATAGTCTGAATCTTGAGTCTTTCGTTGGTGATGCAAGGGTATTCGAGCTCACCTCGGTTGAAAAATCGATTGAAGAGTCTGATTTAAGTGTTTTTGAGATTCAAAGTGGTGATATACTATTATTCAAGACTACTAACAGCAATTTATATAAAACGAATACCTTCACAAAGGATTTTGTACATCTTGGCCAGAGTGCGGCCGAATATCTTATAAAAAAGAAGGTGAAGACAGTAGGAATAGACTATTTATCAATAGAAAAGTCCGGTTCAAAGGATCATCCTGTTCATAAGCTGTTACTCTCAAATAAGATAACAATAATTGAGGGACTCAACCTAGGAGATGTGATGCCCGGAGAGTACACTCTTTTTTGTTTGCCGCTGAAGATACAAGGTGTGGAGGCTTCACCTGCCAGATGCATCTTGGTGAAATGAGATCTGAGTCAGGAGTCCTGTACCAATTACAAGAGATAATAGGATTCAATAAACAGTAAAATATATCATGTACAACAGCCTTGAGAAAGCTTAGTAATTTTATTCATCATGAGTGAATAAAGGAGTTACAAGTTGAATTCCGGATCCACTTCATGGCTCTTCTTAGCCCTGAACAGAGTATGTTCAGAGAGAAGCCAGAGTATGTTATGGTGAAAGTGGTCGTAATGTTCAAAATTAGGTTTAAAAGCTAGATTTGGAGGAGAAAAGTTGGCAAAAAAGACACAGAGAAGAGTCGATTCATGGAAATCTAAAAGATGGTACACCGTACTTGCTCCCGAGATGTTTGGAAGATCGAACATCGGTGAAACGCCAGCAGATGACCCTGGTAAGTTGATAGGGAGGATGATAGAGACGACTCTTGGGGATCTGACGAGTGATTTCTCGAAACAGAATACAAAACTGAGATTCAGGATTGACAAGGTGGATGGTGATACCGCGTATTCCAAGTTCATGGGGCACAATCTGACAAGGGATTACATGCGAAGTCTTGTAAAGAGAAAGACCTCACGTATCGATGCGAATACAGATGTTGTAACATATGATGGATACTTGCTCAGAGTAAAATCTTCATGTTTCACCCTTAAACGTGCTAAGACCTCGCATATAGAATCGATAAGAGAAATTATGGAAGAAAGCATAAAAGCACGAGCCAAAGATCTTGAGATGAGTCAGTACATACAGGAGATTGTTCTTGGGAAATTATCTTCTGACATCTATAAGAAAGCCAAGCATATATACCCCTTACGCAGGGTGGAGATCAGGAAGACTGAAGTAAGATCTGAAGCATCTTAAATAATGTTATGAGGGTCTCTAACAAAATATTATTTTTTGTTCTTGATGGGGCTTCAGATAGACCGGTTGGTAATATGACTCCCCTTCAGAGTGCCATCACACCGAATCTGGATAAACTTGCAGATACAGGGATATCAGGCATAATGGATACCATATCTCCTGGAATCAGGCCGGGATCAGATACCGCTCATCTTTCTCTTCTGGGATATGATCCCTACAAATACTACACCGGACGCGGGCCGTTTGAAGCGGCAGGCGTGGGAATTGATGTTCAGCCAGGAGATGTTGCATTCAGGTGTAACTTTGCAACCCTTGAAGATGGGAATATAGTTGACAGAAGAGCTGGTAGGATCAGAGAGACATCCGAACTGGCAAGATCAATCTCCGAGAATGTTGACGTGGGAGTGGATTTCATATTCAAGGAGTCTACCGGGCACAGGGCCGCAATGCTACTCCGTGGTGAAGGTCTGAGTGCAGACGTCACTTCAAACGATCCGAAGAAAGAGGATAAGCCGATTAAAGAGTTTCATGCGAATAGCCCCGAGGCAGAGAAGACGGCTAAAGTCTTGAATGATTTTGTTGCCCAGTCCATCAAAGTTCTTGAAGACCATCCTGTCAACATTGAACGAAAAAATTCCGGTAAACCACAAGCTAACGTGATTCTTGCGAGAGGTGCCGGACTTGTGCCGGAGATGATGCCATTTGAAGCCAAGTACGGCTTGAAACCCGCCGTGGTTGCTGCTGCCGGGCTTGTCATAGGAATCGGCAAGATGTGTGGGATGGAGTACATAGGTTTTGATGGTGGTACAGGTGGTGTTGATTCTGATGTTATGGGAAAGGTAAAAACAGCCCTGAAAGCCCTTGAAGATCACGATTTTGTACTTGTCAATATAAAAGGAGCCGATGAAGCCGGCCATGACGGCGCTTTCGAGAAAAAAAGGGACTTTATAAGTAAGGTCGATGAGGCGTTTACGGATGTGCTTGCGCTCACAGATACTATGGTCGTTGTAACTGCCGACCATTCCACTCCGGTATCCATCAGAGACCATTCGGCTGATCCTGTTCCGATAATGATAAATGGAGATGGTGTAAGAGTGGATAATGTATGCGCGTATAATGAGATCGATGCGGCAAAGGGTGGATTGCACAGGATAAAAGGTATGGACCTCATGCATATCCTGATGGATCTTGTAAATAGAACTGAGAAATTCGGAGCGTGATTGAGATAGAAGAGATGGACGATCTGTTGGATACCCTCGTAATTCCGGATAATACGAGAATTGAGGAGAACAATATCGTGATAGACGGAGATATCCTGGTTGGAAATTACTCCGACATAGGTTACGGGATACTTGCCAGATCGGTCATTGCAGGAGAGAGGACAAATATATCAGGTAGCGTCGATGCAAGTGGCGATGTTAGAATAGACCTCTGGTCCACAATCGGGGGGAATGTAATCTCAAGGATGGATACATACCTCGGTGAATCGGTAAAGATTCATGGTAAATTGACTGTTTATGGCGATCTTGATATCGGTAACGATGTTTTGATTGAAGATGGATTCGAGGCAAAAGGTTGGATCGCAATCAGAAATCCAATACCGGTTATTGTATATATCATGCTGTACCTCTCGGAGCTTCTCAGACTTGGGAGAAGTGACGAGGTTGAGAAGTTCATTGATGAGTTGTTTGAAGACGATATCATCAACCTGAGCGACAACTCGATGATCCTTCCGAGCAGATCAAAGATAAATTACAATATCATTCAAGCATCCTGTAGGGGTATAATCGGAAACAATTGCAGGCTCGTTGGGAATCTTAAGCTCTCTTCCCTATCACTTGGTGCGAACTCTACTCTTTTTGGAAGTGTGAGGACGAAGGAAGCGGCTTACATAGGTCCCGGCAGTACGGTTCACGGAGATATAATCTCAAAGAGTGTAGTCTACGTCGATGCAGGTGCGCATGTTCTCGGTAAGATCAACGCAAATCAGATCAAGATACACGAGGAGGCGTTGGTAGATGGATCTATGATGGCCTCAAATGGTGTTATGATCATCAGAAATGAAGAGGAAGAGAATGAAGTTACAGGTGAGGAAGAAGGGTGAATAAGAGAGATTATTATGAAGTGCTCGGAGTAAATAAGAATTGTCAGCTAGATGAGATAAAACGAGCGTATAGAAGGCTTGCCAAAGAGCATCACCCGGATATGAATAAAGATAATATAAAAGAGTCTGAAGAGAGATTCAAGGAGATCTCAGAAGCCTATGCAGTCCTCTGCGACGATGAAAAGCGAGTTAGATATGATCGTTTCGGGCATTCGGGATTGAATGGTTACTCTTCAGAAGATATATTTAGAGGAGTCGACCTTGGAGATATACTAAGAGACCTTGGTTTTGGAGGTGGATTTGGAGGCATCTTCGATTCATTCTTCGGTGGAGGGAGGCGTAGCGGTTTTCAGAGTGGACCAAGAAGAGGTTCTGATATACGTTATGATCTCAAGATAACACTCGAAGATGTAGCATTCGGACTGGGTACCACAATCGGAGTATCGCGAATGGTGGTCTGTGATGTCTGTGTCGGTTCAGGAGCAGAACCTGGGACCAAGAAGGAGATCTGCTCTACTTGTAATGGGACCGGACAGGTTAGAGAGTCAAGAAGGACACCTTTCGGACAGTTTACTACAGTGGGGAATTGCAACTTATGCAAAGGTACGGGAAAGATCATCAAAGAACCGTGCTGTGAATGTAAAGGTGCCGGTAAGGTTAGGAAAATATGTAAGATTGATGTGAAGGTTCCGGCAGGAGTCGATGACGGACTGAGACTGAGGCTCAGTGGTGAAGGTGAACCAGGTCATATGGGCGGCCCACCCGGGGATCTTTATGTGTTACTACACGTACAAGCTCACAGCGTATTCGAAAGATTCGGAAACGATGTGCTCTGCGAGGTGCCAATCTCCTTTACGCAGGCAGCACTTGGCACTGAGATCGACGTTCCGACTCTCAGCGGAGATGATGAACGTATCAAAATATCTTCCGGTACCCAGACAGATACTATTATTAAGTTAAAAGGGAAGGGAATACCGAGCCTTAGAGGTTATGGAAACGGGGATCAGCATGTACGACTAAAGGTGGTTACCCCGACCAAGTTAAGTGAGAGACAGAAGGAGTTGCTCAGGGAGTTTGAAGAACAGGAGAAGAATGAAGAGAATAAAAAATCTTTGATTGAAAAGATAATTGATGGGGTTAAGGATACGATCTGAATTGGGTAAAACAAGCAGAATCATTGGAAATATACCGATCAGTTTTTAACCCCTCAGGTGGAAATAAATTTGCTCTGGAGGAAAAAAGTTGGAGACAGATATAGAAGAGAAGTATGAGCCGATCATACCGGATGAAGATTATTTGGTTGCAGGAATGCACATAGGCACTCATCAGAAGACGAAGGATATGAAGGAGTTTATTTATCAGGTCCGTCCTGACGGCCTTTACGTGCTAAACGTCAGGTTGACCGATGAGCGAATAAAGATCGCTTCAAAGTTTCTTGCCAGGTACAAGCCTTCTGAAATCCTTGTAGTCTCGGCTAGGCAATACGGTTTTGTCCCTGTCGAGATCTTCGCAAAGGTTACCGGTGCAAATTATATCAACGGAAGGTTCATTCCGGGAACACTGACAAATCCTGCATATGAGAACTACTTGGAGCCGGAGGTTATTCTTGTGACCGATCCTATCGGTGACGCACAAGCAGTATCGGAAGCTCAAAATATCGGGATTCCTGTAGTTGCTCTTTGTGATACGAACAACCTCACATCAAATATAGATCTTGTAATACCGACGAACAACAAAGGTCGAAAGGCACTTGCAACTTTGTACTGGTTGCTTGCAAAAGAGATTATGCGGGAGAGGGGTGGAGAGTTCGATCTTACCCAGGAAGACTTCGAGACAGAGCTCTGAATTGTGAGTCTTCCCACCCCAAAATGGGGTTTTCTTGTATTAATTTTTAATTGGATGGATTAGTCAGTAATTTCGCCATATTTTTTACCTAAGTTTTATAAGAAAAAGTGTAACTTATTCTATTTAGAGTCATTTTTTTAAAGGGAGGATAAATAGTCGCAGAGCAGTGACAAGCCTGGTACCTATAACAGTAGTTCCGAAGGTCAAAATCTGGCAATCGACAATCATTCCTTATTCTACTGTATTTAGGAAAAGACTTTATAATAAAACTCACATTTTTTAAAATGGTAATAGATTATATTTATCTTGACACATAATTGATGGTGTTATCAAATCCCCAAATTATAATAGAGGAATCATAAATGAGTGATACTATTGAAATAATTAAACATCATTTAGAAGTGGCTGGACGGTATACAAAAGATAAGAGATATGATAATGTTATTGTCATTGGAAATAGGATTCAGTCAGATCTTTTAATAGATAACAAAAAAAGTCTCATGCTAATTGGTTGGATGCTAAAAGAGTTGTCTATCGAAATAATTGAGATTAATAAGAGGATTTCTACTCAAGATATTATGGACAAAGTCCAACGAGAAGCAATAAAATATGTGAATAATTTAAAATCTTTGTTAGATAATGAAGTTACAGCAAAACACTTATGGGAGTTATATTTTGGTTTTGAAGAGGAAATAAGAAGTTATCATCTCTTACCTCAAGAAGATGAGATTTATAAAGAAGATTATGAATTTACACGTAAATATGCTATACTTTTACTCAATTATTTCTGCTCTAATAAAAAAATCTTGGTCAATCCAAAGAATATTTTTATAAATGGCATTGTAAGAGAATTATCTCGATCGTATAATGAACATGGTGGAACTGAGGCTTTAATCACCTATCTAGTTTTTAAGGTTTTTGAAAGGGTTTACAACTATCTGATCTACAGTGAAATTACCGATGATAATAAATTGAGAGATGAATATAAAGTAAAATCAGAGATAGACAGATTTGTAGACGATATATCTACAATGATTGAGTTAATTGAAGCAAACGATATTGAAAAGCTTTACGAATATTCAAATTGGCTAATAGGGGAGCTAACTTATGAATATAGAACTTACTATATATCCTATGGAGATCTACCTCGATTAGAAATTCCTCAAAGTATCAAACTCCCACCCGAGACAGAGGAGAAGATAGACAAGATTATAAAAGAGTCATTTAAAGAAAAAGAATAGTATTTTCACTCTAAAAAAATACGAGAGACTATATTTATAAGAAGGTTTTTACATGGAGGAAAGTCTGGAAGAGCTTGTTGAAAGAATACGAAAAGAAAACCCAGATCTTTCACAAGATGAAATAAAACAATTAACTAAAAAAGAATTAATAGAAAAAGTGTTTCGAGAAAATATTAATACAGAGGTTCAACGTGTTCAGGATTTACAAAAGTTACGGCGCTTTTTACTATCTGAAGTTCAAGGAGAGGATACCAGCAAAACATGGATAAATGAAAGCATATCAGTGATAGACGATGCGTCAACTAAAATGAGAATAGGATATGGACAGCTAGAGTCGGGTTTATCAGATGAATTAGATAAGCTAAATGATGCTAATGACACTGCTAAAAATATTTTAAAAGATGTTAGAAGGTTTGATAGCAGTGAGTAAAAATCTGATTGAGTTCTCCGCAGTCCATAGTAAAAGAATGTCTTTAGAAGAGGAGAATATATTGGCTTTTTTTGTGTTAGATAAGAGTTTACATTATACGAAGTCTGGAGATTGGATTACTTTCATTAATGACTACAATAATTTGAGAATTGCCATATCAAAGACAGGGCTACTAAATATCTCTACAAGGGTGCCTGTTGAAAAAACAAAAAAGAACATTGTTGAATTGGCAGATTTATCGCAAAAAATAACCCAAAAACTATTAAAACCGGAACACGATCTTTATTTTAATTTCCTTATAGTCAAAAAAGGAAAAATTGATCTAGAAGATTTGATTGACGAAGACCTGTATAAGGAACAGGACATCAAATCCATTAATTTCATATTGGATTCAGAAACTAACGTAGGAATAATAAGAAACCCTCTTAATTACATCATTTCTATAGATAAAATAAGAAATGTAAAAGATATCATTAAAATATTTGGCTATATAACAGAAGGAAAGATAGCACAACTATCTAAAATGGGTATTAAAGAAAGAAAAATCTCAATTTCGAGATCGTTTTCTTAGATGATTTGAGTTCTTTAATGCGATTTCTAATTTTTTCTACTTCATTGCTATTTTCTTCTTTATTTAATGTTTTCATTAGTACATCTTGGACATCTCTAGAGCTTTTTGTTCTAGAAAAGCGTAGATCGCCTCTCAATTCGTCCCAAAATTTCTTAATTTCATTTATTCTTTCAATATCATTTTCAAGATTTACTAACTGATCGATTTTGGTTAAAACAAAATATTCATAGCTCTGGAGCGCTTTTCTATTTCCAATACTATTAATTACAATTCCGAAAATAAAAGCGAGGAATGCCGCTAGAAATATTCCAACAAATTGTATATACCATGGAACCACACTTTCTGTTTGGACTACAACTATAGTCTCATTAACCATTTTTATATCCCCTTGGCCCTGTAGAAACCCTCTCCTAAATTAAGATATAATAGGATACCACCCCCTATTTATTGAAACATAGGGGATGATAAACTGCAAGTGAAAGATAAAGAGTCTGAACAAATAAGTTTTGTCAAACACCTTTATAAAACTGCTACAAGATCTATGGCCACTTATTCTAGCAAATTCTCCAAGCACGACTACACACAGCCTCAGCTATTTGTCATAGGTTGCATAAAAAAGAGGTTGAGGCTGAAGTACAGAGAGGTAGTAGAGATCATCGAGGAGATGCCAAAATTAAAGGAGATCCTTGGACTTGATACAGATATGGACGCATACAATCATTGTGGGGGCTGCATCGAACGCTGTGTCTTTTCAGCCCGCGTAATAAAAGATGGCCAAATGAGCTACAAAGCCGATTCTTGCTATGGTTGTGGACTCTGTGTGAGTGTTTGTCCGGAAGACGCAACTGTTATGCAAAGAAGATTGTGGAAAAGATGAACTGTTTTATTTTTGATTTTATTTACTCTACTACAACTGTCTAATTAGGTAGCGAAAGAGTGAGTTCAATACACTTTCAACCTACTCCTTCTTGTTGTATGTTTGAAGTCCATCTTTCAGTGGGTGGCTGTCATTCATCGCCAGCATACCTGTGGATTAGATGAACAGAAAAAAACTGGCAGGAGGCTATCGGTAGAGATTGCCAAACATTCTACATGCAGATAGAAGAATAGTTTATAAAACACCGAGCTATAAAGCCACCGGATCAGGAATAACTATAGTCAGATCCCAATTTTCCCGCATCCAAGACGTGATTTTGGGAAGATTAAGGGTTGAATCCTCAGACAGAACAGAGATAGCTGTGCCATCAATTCTCAAGATTTATGTTACTTGCCTAAGTACTGTTTCGAACAAAAATTTGACAGTCCATATGCCCCGGTTTCATAAAAAATTGTCCGAACTGCGAGAGTGTAACTTCAGAAGCCGACATGATTGAGGAGATCATTGAGTTTGTTAAGAGAAAAGATATTAAAATTGAGTTTGTAGGCGATAATCAGATACTTGGTGAACTCGGGAAAATAGGTGGACTCTTGAGATATAAATAAAAAAAGTACAAGTGAAAAGAATTTAATATTTCACTTTATTGAAGTACCTCATAGCCGTCTACAAGCGTAATATGATTGGACAAATATATTCCATCTTCCAAATTTACGGTTCCATCACCGTTTACATCAGAAACTCCATCCTCAAATGAGTCATATCCGGGAATCCCAAGTTCTTGATTCATCAGATACTTTGCGTCGTCAATTGTAAGAGCGCCATCTTCGTCAACATCTCCATTCGGTAAAACCTTGAGTTCAATGCCTTGCGAAGTCTCCGAATCACCATTTGAGTTTGTTGCTGTTAGGTAAAATATATAGGTTCCGGCCTCTACACCATTAGGGGCATTCGTTGTATAAGTCCAGACATCGCCTCCACTGTTCGTCATATCTTCGGTATGGCCACCACCATTGCCGATGACAACTGAGTCAATGTTATAGTTGGAATCGGTAACCGTGACCGTTATCTCTGCGATTTCACCCCACCTTGGGTCGTCGTCCGTATCGATTGGGATAGTGGAAGGACTTGCATTTGGATCTGTTAATGTCAGATCGCCTGGTGTTGGAGTGGGGGTTGGTGTGGGGGTTGGTGTGGGCGTAGGTGTTGGAGTTGGTGTAGGTGTTGGGGACGGTTCACTACCGCCATATGCGCCCATATCTACTCCGCCTTCACCTGCACCTATGCACGGTGAATTTGATTGTAAGTAGAAATTTGCATTATCCGGATCAACAAACTTTGGATCAGCGGATATGCTTCCTGTTCCCGGTGAGACGCCGTTGTAGTTGCCATTTGCGTTGTTATAGACGTCGTTATATGTTGATGTTACAGTTCCAGCAGTTCGCCTTATACCATAACCGCTGTTGCCTGTTATTATATTGTTTTTGAGATTAACAGTATGGTGATCTTCGTTGGCCTTGATACCATCGCCTGTATTGCCATAAATCACATTGTTAATTATGTTAGAAGTAAAATAATATTTTGAACCTTGATAATATGGAGAAGTCTCTAAAAGTACTCCAGCAACATTATTATTATAAATCACATTGTTTCTTAATGTATTATTTGTTAATGTTGACCATCGTGTAAAATGAACACCTGCTCTCGAACCACCAGTAATTATATTGTTTTCTATTAAATAATGATCCCCAGAATATTCTGTTATTACGCCTCTTTGACTGCCAACAAGGGTATTGTCAAAGACCTGCACATTGTTTATAGCTTTTATATATACATTCGCATTTGCTCCAGAATCTTCCAAATAATTATCATAAACAACAGCATTCGCAGAATTTCTGTTTAAGTTAAATCCACCAGTAGCATGCCCATCTTTTATATAATTTCCATACACATAAATATCTTCAGACCAGCAGATGCTAAGCCCCGATGTCCCAATAATCGTGTTATCCGCAAAAGTTACATAACGACTTCTTGCATCAGGGTCTTTTCCTGTATCTGGATTAATTGCCGCAACACCACGAAGTCCACTTTTAACATATAAATTTTTTATCGCTATATTATCAACATTCCACGCCATGACAACATAATAATCCTTATAATCAAATGAATTATAACTGTCAACCTTAAAACCATCAAAAACAATGTTATTAAGAGCAGGACGCGTCTTGTAATCTTCATTTACATAAAAAATCATATATTCATTATTATAATTTCTAATCACAGACTGATGGGTACCTCGAATAACAACATTACTCTTGTCAATATGAATCGTGCTTCTTACTTCGTGAATCCCTTCTCCCAGTTCAATAATCCCACCTTCAGCTGGCAAACTATCTATTGCAGCTTGTATTGATTCGCCAGGGTCAACAGTAATCGTTACTGCACTTACCACCCCACAGGTGGCCATTATCACAATCAAACTTATTACAACAAAGCTCAATCTTAGGAATACCTTTTCTCGATTGGCTGTACCTTTATAACCGATCAAATCATTTTTAATCATATCAATTTTCCCTGAATTTAATGAGTTTATATATGCATTTTATTCAGATGAATGGAACATTAAGACATGTATACTATGAACACTATCTTAAATCTTGCGAACATGAATTTTGAAAAGGTCATTATACCGATTATGACATTCGTCCTCTGTACGCCTCTTTTTTATTTTATACCTAACCCCGACGCGGAAAGTTTATTAAAGATTCAGGAAGAGTAAAGAGACATTTAATTATCTGAAGCGCAGAGGGAATTACAAATTGTTTTGATATGAAGAAGATTAAAAATTTTATCAGATTACATATACGAATGAAAGAGTGGGACCATTTGAAATGAGCACAGTACAGAGAGTGGCAAGGAATACAGCAGTGATAATGGGTGGCGATCTGACCTTCAGGTTAATATCATTCTTTGTTACAATATACCTTGCGCGATATTTAGGGGTGGAGGTCTGGGGAAAATATAACTTTGCGTTTGCATATATTGCGTTTTTTGGAGTTATAACTGATCTTGGGCTTCAAGACCTCCTAGTAAGAGAGATGTCAAGAAACGAAGTTAAAATTTCAAAATTGATAGGAAATGCTTACGTTATTAGGATGATATTAACAGTTGTCGGGGTCTTGTCATCTATTGTTGTTATCTCCTTAATAGAGTACCCAAGGGATACTACAACATACGTTTACCTAGCGGCGTTTACATTATTTTTTATATCCTTCAGTGATTTTTATCGTACTATATTTCAGACAAACCTCAAAATGGAATATAACATGATTGCCAAGCTCACAAACAGGGTTTTATCCGCTTGCCTAATATTTTATATAATTTTTGTGATTGAAGGGACTGTTATCCAGATATTACTTGCTTTGGTCCTATCCGAAGGGATAAAAACCTTAATTAATTATTATTTCTCAAGAAGATTCGTAAGACCGGGATATAAGATAGATTATAGTTTGTGGAGATATCTTTTGAAAGAGTGTTGGCCTCTTGCACTCTCTCAGGTCATCTGGATCATCTACTTCCGGATTGATGTAGTAATGCTCTCAGCAATGGTGGGTGATATCCCTGTTGGACTTTATTCTGCAGGTTATAAATTATATGAACCTCTTGCGCTGATTCCCAGAGCACTTACTATGTCCTTATTTCCAATAATGTCTGCATCCCAAAAAAATTCAAAAGATAAACTGTTAACCACTTATAGGCTTGGTTTTAAATATATCATAATAATCACATTACCCCTTGCTATAGGAATTACGTTTCTTGCAGATAGAATTATTTTACTTGTTTATGGTACAGAGTTTGCCGCTTCGGCAGTTGCTTTACAGATATTGATATGGGCATTTATATTTACTTCATTAAACTCTGTTTTAACAAAGCTGTTGGTCTCGATAGGTAGACAGAAACTGACCACGGTTTCTATAGCAATTACTTGCTTGTTAAATATTGCATTCAACTTTGCTCTAATCCCTTCAATGAGTTTCATTGGTGCTTCTATTGTTACAGTGATATCTTCTGCACTGCTCATGGCGATGAGTTATTATTTTGTTAGTACAAATTTTCAACAAGCGACCGACATTTATAAAATCATCCCCAAGCCAATAATCTCCGGATTGATAATGGGTGGTTCAATATACTATTTTATTGACATAAATATATTCATGTTAATCCCGTTGGCCGCAGTCGTATATTTTGTAGCACTGATATGTTTCAAGACGTTTACAGAAGAAGACTGGAGTATCATAAAGAGGGTGCTTGATAGCGTGAGATAAAGGGAAAAAGAGGAAGTTTATGAGAGTGCTAATTTTTACTGATTATTTTTCATTGCCCATTGATGAAGGAAGAAGGAAGGTTGTGGATCGACTAATAAAAACATTTTCAAAAAAAGAAGAAGTAATGGCTATTTGTAATAATGGGGGAAAAATACCCGATTATTTTAAGCAGGTTAAAACAAACAGGCTTCTTATCAGCCATAAAATAAAAAAGGAGATTGATAAATTTATACCCGATCTATTAATCTATTTTCCCACCTCTTCTGCGACAATTTATTCATTATTGCGTACTGTGATCTTAAAAAGATATGCAAAAGATGCTAAAGTTATTACAATCGCCCATTCTGAAGTTAATTTTAATAAAATCCATCGGATATTACTTAATCTAATTTCTTTATCCTCCTCTCAATTTTTGATATTAACGCCTTCACCTGGGCTCCATGATAGACTGTATAAATATGGATTTGATGTTATATTAGTTCCGTTTGGTGTGGACACAAATAAATTCAAACCAGTTAAAAATGAATCCAAGTTAAAGTTAAGAGATAAATATAGTCTTGATAATGGATCATTCATAGTGGCTCATGTCGGCCACCTTAACAAAAGGAGGAATTTGGATGTCTTTAAAGAAATTCAGATGATTGAAGACGTAACTGTTTTGATTGTGGCTAGTGAAAGTGTAGAGAAAGACCAAGAAATCCTAAAAGGATTAAAAGATACTGGAGTCAAACTAATTACTACATATGTAGAATGCATCGAAGAAATCTATCAATTATCTGATTGCTATGTCTTTAGAGGAGGAGCGATTTCTACACCTTTATCTGTTTTTGAGGCAATGGCATGCAATTTACCAATAATAACCAACCGGTTTGGTATTCTACCGGTGCTGTTCGAGAATGAGAGGGATTTTATATATTGCGAATCAGATGAATGTGTAATTAATGCCATAATTCAAATGAAACGATCGCAAAAAAGGGAAAATAATACAAGATCGCTTGTATTGCCATACTCGTGGGAGAATTTTGTAGAGGGATTTTATTCCGACTTTGATACTTAGCAACGAACCCATTTCAAAACATTTACATTTAAATCGGTATATCTGGAGTAGTAGACAAAAAGATTCCGGCTACAATGCCAAAATGATATATCTGTGTTGTTATTACATCCATAATCGCATCCCATCTATCCTATTGAAGGTGTGATGTGTAAAAACCCAACTTTGACACTTAGCATCCGCTAATTTCTTCCAAAATTTAATTTGACAGAAGCCTAAAATCGGGGCTTTTTGCCCCGACTCGTCAAGTGATTGCCTCATTTTGCCCCAAAATCAC
>JAXHUQ010000036.1:0-16246 GCA_034189535.1 Halobacteriota archaeon
AGTATCTTGATTTACACCCATTTCATATCTCACCGAATCATCTTCTTGGATTTCTCTTCCAAAATTTTGGGTTAATTGAATGAATTCGGATGCAGATAACCCGGTCAACGCTTTTATAGTTTTATCGTTCTTTAAAGCTCTGATAATATCAATCATGTTATTGCTATTGCTTGCCGTATTTTGATAAAAACCTTTAGATGGGGAGTTCTTTAATTTGCAACAAGTCTAATATTTTAGGACTGGGAATATTGTTTTAGTTCAACGTTTGGTATTGCTATCGGAAAATTGATAGCCATCCATAAATGCTGCTGTTACTTCTGCTTTTTGCATGTTCAAAATATCAAACATTTTTCACAGTGCAGTAGATACAAGATATTGCTTCTAAAAGGTCAAAAAACAATATTTATATAGGCTCGTATTGAATAATTCACCATAGAATAAATACCCTTAAAATGAGCTGGGAGTAATCAAATATGGATAAACTAAATTTAGGTGGTATCTCTCTGAAAGATCTGGAAAATGTCCGGATCAATATTGGTGAGGTCATAGACGAGGAGGATGAATGGGAGGAGATGGGCCCTCATCCAAAGCCAAAGATGACGGATCTTAGGCATTGGGATTTCAAATTACTGGATAGGTACAAGCCTTTTTATGCACCACAATGTGATGTATGCGCACTTTGTACATATGGAAAGTGTGATCTTACCGGTAATAAGAGAGGTGCCTGTGGGATATCCATGGAAGCAATGCAAGGAAGGATTGTGCTTCTTGCATGTTTGATCGGGTGTTCCGCACATACGGCACATGGTAGACATATGCTACATGACGTAGTCAGAAAGTTTGGCCGGGATGTCCCCATCGATCTCGGACCTGATATAGCGGTTGAAGCACCACTTACAAGGCTTATATGTGGAATAAAACCGAAAACAATTAGCGATTTTGAACCTGTACTTGACTACATAGAAGAACAGATTGTACAGCTTACAGATGCCCTTCACACAGGGCAGGAGGGATCAGCCGCCGATTTCGAATCAAAAGCTCTTCAAATGGGCATGCTCGACTCGCTTGGAAAAGAAGTTGCGGATATGATCCAGATTGCATGCTATGGTATGCCATGTGGAGAGGGAGACGTTCCGCTTGTTGATGTTGGGATGGGTACAATAAATCAGGAAAAACCATTTATACTTGTTATTGGTCATAATGCACCACCATCAATCGATATAACCGATTATCTTACAGAGCATGGTCTTGAGGATGATGTTGAGATTGGAGGAATATGCTGTACATCGATTGATATTACAAGGAGATATCAGAAAGCAAAGATAGTCTCGGCACTTGGAAGACAGCTCCGTGTTGTAAGAACCGGTTTTTCCGATCTAATCATAATCGATGAACAATGTATCCGTGCAGACATAGTCGAACAGGCGAAGGCAGTTGGAACACCAGTGATTGCTACGAATGATAAGGCTATGCATGGACTGGTGGACAGAACAGATGATCCAGCAGATGAGATTATAGATGACCTCGTTAAGGGGAGAGTTGATGGTGTTGCTATACTTGATCCATTCAAATTAGGTGAGATTGCAGTAAAGGTTGCAATGAAGATGCATCCAATTCGTGCAAATAAAGACTATATCTTGAGTGATGACGATTTCATGATGCACCTTGATAACTGTATACAGTGTGGAAACTGTACGCTTGCGTGTCCGCAGGGTCTGAAGATAGGGGGTGCAAACAAGAAAGCACTTGAAGGAGATACAAGTGCACTGGCAAAGATGTTTGACATATGCGTTGGATGTGGAAGGTGCGAGCAAGTATGTAAAAAAGGAATTCCGATCGTTGATGTAATGGTCAAGGCAGCTCGTCCGCTGATCGCAAACGAGAAAGGTCGTATGAGGATTGGAAGAGGGCCGATTAGAGATACCGAGATAAGAAATGTAGGCGCTCCGATAGTTCTGGGCACAATCCCAGGAATCATTGCCCCTATTGGCTGTGGTAATTATCCAAATGGGACTGAAGATGTCTACCTAATTGCAAAAGAGTTTGCAGAGCGGGGATATATCGTGACCATGACAGGATGCATGGCAATCGATGCTGCGTTATGGCATGATGAAGATGGTAAGACTCTCTATGAGACGCATCATGCAAACTTTGATCGGGGAGGTGTACTGAACGTGGGTTCATGCGTCTCGAATGCACATATACACGGTGCAGCGATAAAAGTCGCCTCTATCTTTGCGAGAAGGAACATCAGAGCAAACTATGACGAAATAGCTGATTATATACTAAATAGGGTAGGTGCATGTGGTGTCGCATGGGGTGCTATGTCTCAAAAAGCAGCATCTATTGCAACCGGATTCAACAGGTTGGGTATTCCGGCGGTTGTAGGTCCGCATGGTGTTAAGTATAGAAGGGCTTTTCTTGGAAGAAAAGACATACCAGAAAACTGGGAATTTATTGATTGTAGGGATGGATCAACGATCCGTTGTGAGCCATGTCCGGAACATCTGCTTGTTGCTGCAGAGACCGTTGAAGAGTGTTTACCGCTCATGGCAAAGCTCTGTTTAAGGGTTGCTGATACTCCACAAGGAAGGCAGATAAAGTTGACTCATTATATAGACCTGAGCAAAAAGTATCTTAAGATAATGCCACCAGACTGGAGTATGTTCGTGAGAAGCGAGGCAGATTTACCACTTGCAGATAAGGAGCTTTACCTGAAGATACTTGAGGAGGAGCATGATTGGAAGATCGACTGGGATAAAATGAAGATATTAAAAGGGCCAATAAGGCCTCCTGATCCATCATTCGATCCGACAAATCTTGCAAGATTAATAAGGGAGGCGAGGGTAAAATGAAGTGTAATGGTTGTTCACCATCGGATTTTATCTCCTTTGATGTTGGTAATGTACATGGTCCAGAAAGTGGAAGAATAGCATCATCAGAGGTTATTGGTGGGCTTATAAAATCTGCAAAAAGACCACTTTTAGTCATCGGTGCTGAGATACTTGAAGGAGAGATGATCGATAAAGCAATAGGGATCGGAAAGAAGGGCATACCAATTGCGGCGACTGGTCATAGTATCGCCGGACTCGTTGATAAGGGATATGAAGGAGAACATTATTACTATGAGCTACATGAACTCACAAATTGCCTGTTGGATCCGGAATGGCAGGGACTTGATGGGAATGGAAATTATGATGTGGTGATATTCCTTGGGATTACATATTATTACGCATCAGCAATGCTATCAGCCCTCAAGAATTTTGGAACTGATCCGTTGATAAGAGCTGTTTCGATAGATAGGTATTATCATCCACATGCAAGAATGACATTCAAGAACTTTACTCCGAAGTATGATGATGAATACATGGAGATGTTGGATAGAATAATATCGGTTTTGTAGTAGGAGGTACAAAAATGGCAGAAAAAGAATTCCCGTTTGATATAAACCCCATGTACGAGGGTGAAAGAGTACGAAAAGGCGACATGTATGTAGAACTCGGTGGACCTGATAAACCAGGTTTCGAACTGGTCCAGGCTGTTGAGATGGATGAAGTGGAAGATGGAAAATTCACACTGATTGGTCCTGATATCAGTGAAATGGAAGAAGGATCATATGTTGCATATGCTATGGTCTACAAGATTGCAGGAGAACAGGTGGAAAGCGATCTGGAAGCCATTGTAGAGCGTAGAAACCACGATTTTCAGAATTATTTCCAGGGTTATATGCACCTGAATCAGAGATATGATATCTGGATAAGGATCAGCAAAGACGCCGTAAAAAAAGGGTTGACCTCTCTTGAGTCAATTGCAAAAGCCAGCATGAAGCTATTCAAAGGAGAGATGCCTTTCATAGAAAAAGTAGAGGCCATATATATAACAGATGAGGACGAGATAAATAAGAGATTTGATGAGGCTACAGCGGTATATGACAAAAGAGATGCAAGGACAAGGGATCTGCATGATGAAGATGTCGATACATTCTACAGTTGCACACTATGTCAGAGCTTCGCCCCAACAAATGTCTGTGTAATTTCGCCTGACAGGGTATCTCTTTGTGGAGCTATAAGCTGGTTTGACGGAAGAGCGGCTGCAAAGGTAGATCCAGAAGGACCTAATCAATCTATCACAGTTGGAGAATGTATAGATTCCACCAGTGGAGAGTATAGCGGTGTTAACGACTTTGCAGCTTTAACATCTGGTGGAGAATATGATCGGATTAAGTTGCATTCGTTCTTTGAGTGCCCACACACATCTTGTGGTTGTTTTGAGGTTGCAGGATTCTACATCCCCGAGGTAGATGGGATCGGATGGACCCACAGAGGATACGATGGAATTACTCCTGTTGGTTTACCATTCTCGACGATAGCAGGACAAGTAGGCGGTGGAAAACAGGTAGAGGGATTCCTTGGTATTGGTATTGAATACTTCCGCTCACCCAAATTTATCCAAGTAGATGGTGGTTGGAATAGAGTTGTCTGGATGCCAAAGGATCTCAAAGAGAAGGTCGAAGAGGCTATCCCACAGGGTGTTCCAATAGCAACTGAAGATGACGCAACGGATATCGATTCACTGAAAGATTTCCTGAAGAGTAATAACCATCCGGTTGTTACGGGAGTCATAAGGGAGGCTGATGGTGAAAAGATAACCAATGGATGGGTAGAAGAGGAGGAAGAAGCTGCTTCTGAAGCTGTTGTACCTGCTGCAGGAGGGGCACAACCGATGATGCCTGCTTTCGGTGGCGCGATGCCTCAGTTCTCCATGCCTATGCAATCCGGCGGCGGTGACGGTGGAGTCAAGCTCATACTCAAGAATGCAAACGTGAGCATAGAGAAACTGATAATAAAGAAGAAGGGAGAATAAACTCCCCCTCTTTTTATAGGATATAAGATGGGAAAAGTAATTGCTGTTTCTGGAAAAGGTGGGACCGGAAAGACAAATGTTTCAGCACTTTTGATCAACTACCTTGTGAAGAAGAACGCAGGGAGTATACTCGCAATTGATGGTGATCCCGACTCCAATCTACCAGAGGTTCTCGGAGAGGAGGTGAACAAAACTGTTGGCGATGTAAGAGAAGATCTCTTGAAGGAGAGAGATACCTACTCTAAAGCAACAGACAAACAGCTTCTTCTCGAGTATAAGGTGATGGGGATTTTGCACGAAGGTGAGAAGTTAGATATTCTTGCTATGGGGAGGCCTGAAGGACCCGGATGTTACTGCTCGTTGAACCATCAGCTAAGAGCTGTTATAGATACTCTATCCAAGAACTACGACTTCTGTGTCGTTGACGCAGAGGCAGGGCTCGAACATATGAGTAGAAGAACACTCAGGGATGTCAATACCATGCTGATCGTTACCGATGCATCGAGAAAGGGGCTTGATACTGCAGGCAGGATCAAAAAGCTTGCGAAGGACCTTGAGATCAAGTTCTCCGAAGTTTATGTCATCGCAAACAGAGTGAAGGATGAGGACAAGGACAAAATAGCAAAGAATGCCGAGGAGATGGGTCTTGAGATCATAGGTACGGCACCATTCGATCAAACTGTTGCCGATTTTGATCTTGAAGGAAGACCACTTACCCAGCTTCCTGAAGATTCACCGTTTCTCATCGCAGTGGAAGAGATTGCAGCAAAGATTGGGCTTTAGACCGAAGATTCGGCTGATGCCGAACCTCTCTTTTTTATTTTTAGTTTATCTAAGGTTATACATTATGTGTAAACTACTTTGCAATACAAAGTATTATATATAACAAAGTACACTACTATGATATAGAGGCTAAAGGATGACTGAAGATTTGAATCTTAAAGAACTTGAAATGAAGGCATGGGCAAGCTATTTTGAGGATGGGCTCTGGGACCTTTTCTTTGGTATTATCTTAATCACGTCTGCTGTGAGGTCCCTTACGGATAACGTCTGGTTTACATTCGGAATATTCGGTGCTATCTTGCTGAATATACTTGGAAAGAGGTATTTCACCATCCCTCGCATAGGCCTTGTGAAGTTCGGTCCGAAGAGGGAGATGAGGCAGGTGAAGATGATGTTAATAATTCTGATCATGCTTTTGGTAATCCTTTACCTGGGAACTCTTATGACTCAGACAGCGTTTCCTGTGATGGCCCTTTGGCTTGCAGTACTATTTTTCCTGCTTGGTTTCCTGATGGATTTCTCACACTTCTACGTATATGGCCTTATATTTGCATCATCAGAGGTTATATCAAGAACTTATGGCGATCCTTTTGCTCCACTTTCAAACCTTATATTCGGATCAGGTCTTCTTCTTGTCGGTCTCTTGATTTTAAGCCGTTTTCTTAAGAAGTATCCGTTGCAATCCGGGGGAACGCCTAATGACTACAGAGGGTGAAGAAGATAGTGATCTATCACCCCTCTTTGAAATTGATCGTTTGATCCATGAACCCGCTCGCCTTATGATGATGGCATATCTCTACGTTGTTGATGGTGCAGACTTTATATTCTTACAGCGCCAGACAGGACTTACGTGGGGAAATCTCTCATCACATACACGTAAACTCGAAGATGCTGGTTACGTCAGAGTTGAGAAGGAATTTATAGGTAAAAAACCCCATACAATGCTGCATCTTACTAGAGAAGGGCGAGAAGCTTTTCAAAAGTATCGCAAAAGCATGAAGCAGGTCTTTGACGAACTTCCCGAGTAAAAGAATCAACAAACGGAGTCGCCGGGATTTGAACCCGAATCATCGGCTTTCCCCATTAACCTTATAGATAAAAGATTAATCAAGACAAAGGGTTCTGTAAGAACCCTTTTAGTGGTATGGCAAAGCCATACCACGCAGTTTGATTAACCTTTGTAAAAGGTTACTCCGGAGGCCGATAGGATATCCACTACCCTACGACTCCTCACACAAAACTCCATCTGGGTTGATTGCCCCTATAGTTTGCTAAAATAAATGCATCTTTAAGATCGATATTCTCAGGCACCTCGTAGGCGATCCACCCTTCCTTTGTCACACCTGGGTATATCTTCTCGTTGGGATCGTATTTTACTCTGTAGTTTATACCACGGATATCTATCTCAGGTCCAACTTTCCTATCTTTATAACTCAGGACAATCGAATATTTATAGGGTAATGTGTGAGCAACTTCTCCGATATTCTCTACTTTGAAGTAAATTAGGAGGTACTCCGCGCCCTCTGCTGCATAACTACTCTCTACGATCTCGTACTCTGATACGGTGAAGACTATGTCTTCTATTGTGACAGACTCGCCGATACCTACTGACATATTCTCAGGCACCACACCAAACATCGTCCTCAGAGCATATATCACAAAACCCCAGATATCTTGACCGAGGTTCTTTACAGTATCATAAATCTCAAATGTGAACTCATCCAGATGATCGAAGGGATAGATATCCTCCTGATACCCAAATATAATCCCCCCCACTAGGATGAAGCAGATGATAACAGCAGCAATTACCCCCCCTCTCATACTAAAACACTAGGTTATACTTTTAGCCATACTCGTTTATTTAATTATCGCTCAACACCAGCCCTTCTAAGCCTCTCTCTTGCCCCAATACTCAGTAAGAATGTACTTCCCGCGATTAGGACGATGGTTGCTCCTGATGCAATGTCAAGATGGTACGATACAAAGAGGCCGGATATAACAAAGAATATCCCAAAAGCAATAGATAGTGCGATAATCTTCTTGAGATCTTTTGAGAATTGACTGCCTGTTGCAGCAGGTATGGTGAGTAAGGCAATAACCATTATTATTCCAACAACCTTGATGAGTAAGACAATTGTAAGTGCCACAAGGCAGAGGAGCAATAGATACAAAGCTTCTGCTGGTATTCCTATCGCCCTAGCATACTCTTCATCAAAAGATATCGCAACAAGTTCTTTGTAGAATGCGATTATGGTTAGTGAGATTATTACCGCCATAAGAAGCATCATCCGTATGTCCCATGATGTTACCGCCAGAATATTTCCGAATAGGTAGCTCATGAGATCGGGTGCATATCCGGGACTCATTCCAATAAAAATTACACCAAGAGACATTCCCATCGCCCAGATCACCCCGATAATGGTATCCTCATGAAGATGTGATCTCTTGCTTATAATACCGATACCAAGAGCAGATATAATCGAGAAGAAGACTGCGGTAATTATCGGATTCACATTTAGGAGATAGCCCAGGCCTATTCCACCAAAAGAGGTATGGGCGATCCCACCGGATATAAATGTTATCCGCTTCAGAATAATAAAGACTCCAACAAGGCCGCAGATTATGCTGGCTACCGTACCTGCAACAATTGCATTTTGAATGAATCCGTACTGTAAAATCTCAAACAACTCAGTCACCATGCTCTTTTAGGACCCTGTGAGGCACTCCGTGTGCTAGAATATCTACAGGACACTCATACAGCTTCTCAAGTGTATCTGCTGTCAACTCTTCTTTGTCATGAACAAATAGCCTTCTGTTGAGGCAAGCGATGCGTTCCACATATCTTGATACGGCACCCATGTCATGGGTGACCATAACGATAGCTATCGAGTCGTTCAGGTCTCTTAAAAGTTTATAGAACTCCTGTTGCAGCGGGATATCAATACTTGATGTTGGTTCATCGAGCAATAGAAGCTTCGGTTCGGATACCAGAGCCCTCGCAATGAAGACCCTCTGCCTCTGTCCACCTGAGAGTTCACCGATCGGAGTATCTTTGAACTCAAGCATGCCAACATCATGAAGAGCCTCAAGAGCCTTATCTCTATCTGTTTTTTCATACCGTTTGAATAGCCCTTTCCTTGCCGATCTACCCATTAGAGTAACATCAAGAACATTAACTGGAAAGTTATCTTCAATTGCGATCTTTTGAGAGACATAACCGATCTTACTTCTCCCTTCTCTGGGACTCGTACCAAAGACGGATATTTCTCCTTTACTCGGTGTAATAAGCCCTAAGATGACCTTTAGAAGTGTTGTCTTTCCCCCACCATTGGGGCCAATTACTGCAAGAAAGTCAGTATCAAATATGGATAGGCACACCTCTTCAATTACAATTTTATGACCATATCCTGCCGTAATACCCTCAATCGTTACTATCTCGCTACTAACCACTTATTACCCCAGAGTAGACTATCTCTTCGGCTACCCCATTAAGGTTTTCTGTATAGTTTTTTGCTAGAGGATCTATTGAGATAACCACTCCACCGATCTCTTCTGCTATCGTTTCAGCGGTCTTCGGATCGAACTGCGGTTCTGAGAAGACTACCTTAATATTGGTTCTTTTGGCGATCCCGATTACTTCAGTGATATGCTCGATACTTGGCTCCTTACCTTCTTCTTCTATAGGGACCTCTTCCAGACCGTAATCCCTTGCAAGATAAGCCCAAGAAGAGTGAAAGACTATGAACTTCTTCTCCTCTACTCCCAAGAAAGCTTCATTTAGATTATTGTCTAGTTCGGTTAACTCTTTCAGATAAGAGGCTTTGTTTGAGTTGTAATAGGCGCTGTTTTCAGGATCAGCCTTCACTAGCCCCTCGCAGATATTCTCCACCATGATCTTGGCGTTCTTTGGCGAGAGCCAAATATGCGGATCAGCTCCAATAAGTTCAACGCCCTCTGAGCAATCGACGACATACATCTCGGTATTTTGCTCAATTATCTTCTCCATCCAAACTAGTTCAAACTCAACTCCCGAACCCACTTTTATGAAGAGATCAGCTTCGCTTACTCCCACCAATTGACTTGGTGTCGGCTCATAGGTGTGAGGTGTTGCCCCAGGCGGTATCATCACAGCGACATTTACTCTTTCACCTCCGACCTTCTCGACAAATTCACTGAGTGGTAGGATACTCACGACAACGTCGACTTTACCGCCATCATATTCACCATCATCTTCCCCCGGACTTATGCAACCGGTAGCAAAGACTAGTATCGCTAGAAAAAAGACTACTCCTATCAGTTGTACGGTCTTTTCCATGTTACTCACCTGAGAGCCATTATTGTTAATAATATTTAAGTATTATCTTAATAATCTTTAATTAGATAGATATATGTTACTTATTAACACATTCTGTTACATGGCCATCATAAGCGTCTCACTCAACGAGAGGATCCTTGAAGAGATAGACACCTTACAAAAGGAACATGGTTTCTCTGGTAGATCGGAGGTGATTAGAGCCGGAGTTCGGATGCTTATTGCAGACAACAAAGAGAAAGAGGGGCTTGTGGGTACGCTAAATTGTGTTCTTCTCCTCATTCACAGCCAGAAAGCCGAAAAGATAGTCACAGAGATTAAGCACGAGTTCGGGGATATAATAAACACTCAGATACACAGTCACATGAGGGAAGGAAAGTGCCTTGAAACCTTCATCATCCAAGGCGAAGCTGATAGGGTAAAGTATCTTCTAAATCTTTTTCAGACAAACGACAAGATGGAGCATGTAAAGCTAATTATTACTTAAATTCACCCTCTCAGTCTTTTGGTCATCTTAACTGCCGATTCTACGGCTCTTTTTGCATAATCAACCCTCTCGTGAGCCTCCATTCTTGTCATACCAGGACCGGAGATTCCAAGAGCTATCGGTTTCTCAAAATCAAGCGAGAGATCAATGATCTTACGAGCGGCATGCTGTACAACGATCTCATCGTGCTCAGTCGAACCCTCAATCACACATCCGATAGAGACTATCGCATCAATTGAATCATCCTTTGCGAGTTTCTTTACGGCAAGAGGCATATCATACACGCCAGGCACATACAATGTCTTGTCAACAGTAGCTTCCAGGAATTTTGCATGCTCTTTTCCCAGCAACTCCATCTGATATGTGAGATCCCTGTTGAACTCAGAGACCACAAAACCCAATCTGATATTTTCAGTCATATTCTCCATCCTATTTTACAATCTTGACATCCATAACTTTTGTCAATCGAATCTTCGTCTTAGAAGATAAGCCACCGATAGAAGACCGACAATTGCAAATACCGCTTCAAACCCGGGGGCACCACCTGAATTCACATTGCTAGAATATACACCTCCTTTTGAAGCATTAAAAACACCGATTACCGTAACTTTATCCCCGTCTTCGATATCTCCAAGAAGCCCTTCGTAATCAACAGATATTAGGCCTGTACCATCATCCAGTGCAAAAGTATAGCCTTCTCCAAAGACCGTACTGATATCTCTTATCGTCCCTGTTAAGAGGACGTTTCTCTCATTGTATTTTGTAGGCATTGCTTTCAGATTGGAGATTTCAATCGACCTAATTGTTGCATTCCTTGCAAGATCCGATGCATCGTCTGCCCACGTCCTGGCATAATCATGATTCCCCTTTTCGAGTGCTTCCGAAGCCTCCTCAAGCATATCCTCTGCCTCTCTCACGTCAGCTCCGAGTTCGCTTGCTTCATCGATCTCAGATTGGGCAGGTTCAATATAATTTGACAAGGCATCATAAGCATCATCCGCCATCTTCTGAGCATTCTTTACAAGTTCTATTGATTCGTTGTACTTCCCTTTCTCGTAGGAGTCACTTGCACTCTCAAGAGCAGTCTCAATAAGTGATGTGTCCACTTCCTTTCTTTCCAAGGAGTCAATCTTTCTCAAGATCGAATTAATCGTCTCAGGCACGTCATCTTTTGTAATGTTCAACGGTTCGGACTGTACTTCTTCAGTCTCATTTCCCTCCCCTGAGGTGCCTTCCTCTAAAGCGTCTACATCGGTATCTACTACCTTCTCTTCCTCGGAATCATCCTCGACTTCTTCTTGATCGATTGTTACCGTTGGCTCTATTGATGCATAATTTCGGATAAAGATCCAGTCTATCGCATCTTCATAATTGTGGTTATCGGTATCTCCTGCAAGCGCCAGATAAAACGGATTATTCATATCATTGTTGCACGTCTGAGTTCC
The DNA here is from genome assembly GCA_034189535.1 of Halobacteriota archaeon. Lineage (GTDB taxonomy): Archaea > Halobacteriota > Syntropharchaeia > DAOWMC01 > DAOWMC01 > JAXHTN01. Next base: position 11,891 of record JAXHUQ010000036.1, read on the forward strand.
CTCAGTAAAACTGTCCCATAACCTGACTTTGTCATCAGTGTAGGTTATCTTTATGTTGAACCAGTCACTCGTTCTCAGATCCTGTTTTGAGCTTAAGATACTATTACCTTTGTAAAAGATGTACTTTGATCTAGGGTCGTCATCATGGTCAAAACCGGCAAAGATAGCATCGTTATTCCTATGGTGATCATCCTTGTATTGAACAAAACCGATCTCAAGGTCACTGCCACATTGATAGCAGGAGAGTCTTGCTCTGGCCTCAACAACAACCGGAGTTCTGAACCGTTCATCCGTAGATAAAAAGTACTGATGAAAATCCCAATCACCCGTCATGTAAAGTATTCCGTCGTCGATTGAGACCACATTTCCGGCATTTGAGTCCCATTTTGCACTGTTTAAGTCTTCTTCAAAATCGTCAAAGAAGTCAAATGTCTTATCACCATCACTTCTGCTGTCTGCATTCTTGTTTCCGTAATACATCCTTGTTTTTATCTCGTTGCCCGCAGGAATATCCGTAACTTTTACCCAGATCTTTGCAGTCTCATGATAAGGATCAAACTCCTCGATCCAGTAATCCAGTTCATCGTCGTCTTCGTCATAAAATCTGATATCCCTACCGTCAGACCTCGCAAGTGAAAAATCGAAGTTATCAGAATCCAACCCAACTAAGACCTGGTAATCCCTAAGCCTATCTCCCGAGTTCTCCTCTATTGTGATATTATCATAATACTTCCAATCCGATCCGTCATTGTTTGGTAAGGCTGAGACGATTCCGAAGCTTCCAAAAAGTAGGACAAGTACAATCACAATTCCGATTACATTACCTCTCATACAACCCATCTCCTCCAAATTCGTCTACCTATTTATTCCACGGTACCTTATCATTTACGCACTATAGTCTTTGAATAGAAGGCCTATCTCCTATTATAACCTCCAACAGATATAACTTCCCATCACCCTATCGCAATCTCCATAGTCGTCAAGAACTTATCAATAAGCTTTTTACCCCTAAACTCCCGTCAAATTGGTAACGATAATTAACCAAAAGCACCTTCTGGCTACCAGATCCACCGATAAATTTATACATGTATAAAGGGATAAATGACAAAGATATTCGGTCCACCTTATCTATTGGATGCGATATATAAAGACATAGACTTGCGAAAAGAATTATCAGCTGCGTTTGGTTCATAATGGTTTTTAAAAGACTTCATATATACGCGAAACATTGTAAGCAGTATTAATCTTAAAATTAAGGTAAATTAGATGAATTAGGAATTAACATTAGAAGAAAGAGAGCTTGATGATATTTATAGAAGTACATTAAGATACCCGTTCCCTCATAAGATGGTTGCAACCAAGGCAAGTCTGGGTTGGATTGGTAAGACTGGTCCATTGGTAACTGAGAAATTTGGTCCCAGAATAAGACTAGCAAGTATCTTGGTATCATCGAGTATTTCAGAAACCGTAAGACCAATTAATGAAAGTTCTTGCGGAAAGTGTGATATATTTATCGTTAACTGTCCGGCTCAAGCAGCAACTGGTAAGTTATGGGATATCACTATCGATAGGGATGAATTTTATAGTCCTTTCAGATATAGACAATATTGTATAAAGACTTCTAGGAAGGGAATAGGAATAGAAGAAAGTTTGTGTGGAATTTGCATGTCTCTTTGTCCGAAAGGGGAAATTAATGATGGTTGAAAGTACACAGTGCGACAACGGGTATACTAGATTATCCCGTACAGACAGGCCGCACTGCATATTTGCGTACAGCTTGGCGACATATTATTAAACCTCTTGCGTAATTATAAAACTCCCCATTCCCATCTTACCCATCCTACGGTCCAACTCAACCGACAAACTGACTTAAATCATACATCTTCATACCGGTTAAGTTTATTTCTAAACTTTCACAAGGTGGTAATTTACTATATAGAATATAAGAATTGGGGTGTTGAGGGGGTCAATTATGCAAGAGGTCTATTTATATTAAACAAATTTTTTTATGGTCAGATTGTCTTGATGCCTTCTCTCTACTATAGGTCAGCCAACCTTTGATGAAGCTAGATTCCTTATGAAAGTACCGATTTCACCAAAAACCTTTAAAACAGTTCCGGCTTCTTAAGTAGTGATTATCATGATCATCAAGAATTGGGATGAGATAGCCACAACGAAGTTGAGAAGTGAAGCCCTTGAGATAGTCGAGGCTGGGATAGGTAGAGTCCTCCCGCCCAATGTGATGAGGTCCTCGGTGAAGTATGATTCTATGAAGGAAGTGCTGAGTATTGAGGATGATTCATACGATATCTCGTCCGGAAGGGTTTTTGTAATCGGTGGTGGCAAAGCATCAGGACTGATGGCCGAGACTCTTGAAGGTATCATTGGTATAGAAAAGATTTCTGGCGGAGTTGTAAACTGCAAGAGTAGTGATTACAACACAGCTAAGATAAAGATCATTGAAGCAGGTCATCCAATACCGGACGAAAGGGGAGTAGCTGGTGTCAAAGAGATGCTTGCCATCAGAGACTCTTATAACCTAACTGAGAGTGATCTTGTAATATGCCTAATCTCCGGTGGCGGATCTGCTCTCATGCCTTCACCAGCAGGCGATGTAACCCTCAAAGATAAGCAAGAGATTACGAAGATGTTACTTGGTTCAGGCGCTGAAATACATGAGATAAACGCGGTGAGAAAACATCTGTCAGGTATCAAAGGTGGTCGTCTCGGCGATTTCTTCTCACCATGTAAAGTCACATCCCTCATCTTATCAGACGTGATAGGTAACAATCTTGACATAATTGCTTCGGGTCCAACAACTCCTGATTCATCGACATTTTCCGATGCATATGGCGTACTTGAAACGTATAACATGGTTTCGGTAGCACCAAGAAGTGTCACTTCACTTCTGAAAATGGGTGTTAATGGTGAGATTGAAGAGACACCGAAGAGACTCGATAACTGTAATAATTATATTATTGGCGACAATAGACTCGCCCTTGAAGCAATGTCGGCAAAGGCAGAAGAGATGGGACACTCTCCTTTTATTATCACTTCGGAGCAGAAGGGAGATCCTGTCGAAATTGCAAAACAAAGAGCAATCGAGATTATTAATAACAAGTACGATCGGTATGATGTCATTTTAATAGGTGGTGAGACCACCCCAAAACTTCCATCAAATCCCGGAAGAGGAGGTAGGAATCAACATTATGTGGCCGCATCTTTGCCTGCTATGGATACCTTTGAAAAAGATTGGGCTCTTGCGAGTGTAGGAACTGACGGTTCGGACTATCTGGAAGATGTTGCCGGAGCAATAGCAGATAATAATTCTTTGAGTATAGTAGAAGGCGGTATTAAAGAAGTCGAGTGCTTCTTAGCGGCGTTTGACAGTAACACGCTACTAGATGGGCTCGGTAACTCCCTTGTCAGGACCGGAAACACAGGTACCAACGTCTGTGATGTAATAATCTATCTCCTGAAATAATGATGCCTCGATCCCTATTATGGGTATTATACGTAAGTTTTATCTTTATGCTCCTACTTTGACTTGTAGAAGCAACTTATTTGAAGGTGGGCCGATGGAAGATGTTAAATTTGGGATGATGGTAGTATATCCGCTACCAAAACCGATAGATAGAGTGTATGGTCTTGTTAAGAGAATCGAAGATCTGGGATTTGATTCATTGTGGATACCGGATCATCTGACCTTTCCTGGCGTATCAGGGTTTACAGTCGAGGCATGGAGCGTCCTGAGTGTCATAGCTTCGAAGACAGAGAGACTTAAACTAATAACTGGTGTCACAGACCCACATAGGAGAAACCCGGCCCTTCTTGCTCAGACAGCATCTACTGTTGATCTGATCTCAAATGGGAGATTGGTCCTTGGTATAGGCGCGGGCGAGGGTATGAATCTCGATCCTTTTGGTATAAAGTGGGATAAACCAGTCTCCAGGATGATAGAATCTATAGAGATAATGAGAAAGCTTTGGGCATCCGACGAGAAGAACAGATTTAACTATGATGGTAAATTCTACAAGATGAAGAAAGCCTATCTGGATTTCAAGTCAGTTCAGGATCAGATACCTATTTATATTGCTGCAAATAGCCCAAAATCAAGAAAGATAACAGGCAAGATAGGAGACGGATGGGTACCGATTGTTGAGACTCCTGATACTTATAAAGAGCACTTGAAACAGGTTGAAGCAGGTGCAAAGGAGGCAAGAAGGGATGTTAGCGAAGTTGAGCCTTGCCTTGAGCTTTATACATCTGTCATCCGAAAAGGAAAGTTGCCGGGAAACTCAAATAAATTTGCAGTGAATGGTAATGCCGATGAGGTGATCGAGAAGATCGATAATT
>JAXHUQ010000037.1:0-15284 GCA_034189535.1 Halobacteriota archaeon
TAGAGTATCCCGCCCCTTTGAGCATGGCTGGCCAGAATACACAGTGGTGATATATTATATCTCCGCCAATAAAATGGACGATCTTCCCGTCGCCCTTCCAGTACTTTACCCACTCGGAAGAGCAGTCTTCGGTGAATGAGATGTAGCCGATTGGCGCATCAATCCAGACATAAACCACAAGATCATCCCTTCCCGGAAATGGGACCCCCCAATCGAGATTTCTTGTTATGCACCAGTCTTTCAGTTCTGTTGATACCCACTGGATCGCGTAGTTTCTGGCATTTGATGTCCCTTTAAGAGATTTGAGATGTTCGAGGAGGTCATCTTGAAAGACTGAAAGCTTGAAGAAGTAATGCTCCTGATCTCTGAATTCTGCCTCACCGGAACAGATGGTGCAGATAGGGGCCTTCAGTTCACCCGGTTCCAGATGTCTGCCACAACCCTGATCACATTCATCTCCTCTTGCGACCGATTCGCAGTATGGACATGTACCCTGAACATATCTGTCAGGTAAAAATTTATCACAGTTCGGGCAGTATGCAAGCTTTATTATCTTTGGGTAGATGTAGCCATTATCAAGTAGTGCATTCACGATCTCAGTGGTTCGATTGTGGTTGGTCTTTGAGTCAGTTCTACCATAGCTATCAAAATTTACACCCAGTGTCTTGAATACACCTTCAAAATGTTCATGATATTTATCAACAAGCTCAGTAGGTGTGATCCCAAGGGACTCTGCATTCATAATTATAGGCGTCCCATGAGTATCAGATCCACATACGAATGTCACCTCTTGACCGAGTTTTTTCAGCGTTCTAACATAGATATCAGCAGGTATATATGTTCTCAGATGGCCAACATGGCAAGGGCCATTGGCATATGGCAGTCCGCAAGTTACCAGAATGGGGGTCTTTAGTGGGTACATAAAATACTCTCCATATTGGTTATTCATGCATATATAAAAAGGCTTTTAATGATTCTTAGTTAAAATTAACTCTTCAATCCTTTCCCCGACCTTATTTTTCATATTTTTAAGGCTTCCTCCCGAGTCCACAACGAAGAACCTATCTGGCTCCTCTTTTGCAAGCCTGAGGTAATTTGACCGGACTTTTGTGAGGAATTCAACCTTCTCAAACTTGGTCGTTGAAAATCTTCTTGAGCACCTCTTGACAGCTATATTTGGATCTACATCCAGGAGAACGGTGAGGTCGGGAACGATCGTCCAACCGCCGTGGATATCCTGTAACCATCTGACAGGATCATCGAATATATCAGAAAGGGTGACTCCTTGATAAGCATATCTGCTATCCGAATAACGATCGGATATGACCATCTTTCCGCTTTCAAGCGATGGCTTGAGTAGTCTATTCACATGCTCTGCATGGTCCGCAACAAATAGAAAAGCTTCCGCGAGATGGTCGGTATCGTCAGATATTGCGCCCCTTACTACGTCCCCGATAAACCCTTTTGTAGGCTCTTGAGTAAAGATGAGATCATAGTTTCTTAGCCTCTCTTTGAGGAATCTGAGTATAGTGGACTTCCCGCTGCCGTCAATACCTTCTATCGTGATGAGGTCACCTTTCATTGCACTACTACCATAAGATAGATAATCTATTTAACAATACCTCTGTAATGATGATCAATCGTAGAAGCAAAGTACCTGAGTACAAACAGTGCATCGTTGTAAGGTCCGATCTGAATCTATCAAAAGGGAAGTGTGCAGTTCAAGCTTCTCATGCATCCATTCTTGCTTATAATTTGGCAAAAAGAAGTGACAAGAGCAATTGGTTGAGAGGCGGACAGAAGAAAGTAGCACTTAAAGTTGAGACAAAGGAAGAGCTGATATCTTTAAAGGGCGATGCCGACAGGATGGGTTTGCCTTGCGCAATTGTTGTTGATGCAGGCCTAACGGAGATACCCCCGGGAACTGTGACTTCGCTTGGCATCGGCCCGTCAAGATCTGACCTATTGGATAAGATAACATCCGGCTTGAAGTTGTTATGATCTTCCCAAGCCTAAAGTAAACATCTGATCAGATCTTTGTCCAACAGTAATCCAACCAACCTCTGATTGGGGCTGACTATTGGTATCTGATCTATGTTATGTTTGACCATGAGCTTTGCACATTCACTCGTTTCAGCCCCATAGAACTCAGTTATAAGGTCAGTGACCATGATATCCTTTACAGGGATATTTGGCATGCTTATCTTCGATACACCATAGTACATCTTCATCGTATCCCTCATGCTCTCCCAAGTCCAGGCGTCTTCATCGGAACCCGCAGACATATCCGACTTCTCCACGTAATCCTCAATTACGGCCCTGTTGATAAGATCCCGATCTGTGATGATGCCTGACAACTCTTGATTAGAATTGATCAGAGGTGCGGCTGCAATAGAAGCAAGTTCCATTATTTTACCCACCACAGGTAATGGTGTCTCATCCCATATTGAAATAACTCCGTCGTACACACAGCTTTCGATTGTACCATCATCCTCAATGGTGCTGATCACCTTTATTATATCTGCAATAGTTATAATACCAATAAGGTTACCGTTGCCTACTACGGGCAATCTACGGATTTTATTCTCGACTAACAGCCTTGCAGCTTCTGATAAATTTTCTTCCGGCCCGATTGTAATCGGATCTCGTGTCATTAAAAGTGCAATTTGTTCCTCTTCAGGGTGGTGCAGCAGGTCCACTCTTGTAACTATACCTACAAGATCGCCATTCTCCTTGATTGCCGGAACTCCTGATACCTGTTTGTCTTTGAATATCTTCAGTACATTATCTCTAGCTCCCGGTACCGTGACCGATATAACATCTTCTATCATCACATCCCGGACTTTGTAATCAATTTCCATCCTCAACCTCCATTATTTACCAAAAAACACCTTCTTTAACGGTTGCTTTGATGTCTCCTGGTCTTGCACGCCTCACAATACCGGATATGGGATCCCTGACATTCATCATATTATTTGATCTGTCATCCACGACGATCAAATTGGCATCTTTCCCCTCCGATATAGAGCCTATCTTACCATCCCTTTTGAGCACTTTAGCCCCATTTAACGTGCACATCATAAGTACTTTTCGGTCATCAATCGAGTAGATTTTTGAGAGAAACTCACATTCGGAAAACATATTTGGAGAGTTCAACATTACATTATCAGTACCTACAGCGACTGTGATACCTTCATCGAGCATTTCATTAATAGGTGGCCTTCCCACACCGGTAATGAGATTAGATCGGACACAAACAACTATTGGGATATCCTCCATGGCCATAAGTCTAATATCTTCCTCGGACGCCTTTGTCATATGCACTATGTGATCGGGTCTTAAATCAATCGCCCCTTTTATATCCGAACGGTCCTTCTCACCCGCATGCACGGCTATCTGTTTTCCTCTCTTTCTGGCTTCCTCAACCACCTCATGCAAGTTCTCAAGGTCATATTCGAGGACACTGCTTATGCCAATTCCGTCGACAACAGAGAGTAGATCACTTAGAGGCAAATCCTCTGCTGGTAACTGTCTTCCAAATATATTTGTTTCTATCGGAAGACCTAACGATGCTTCTCTTAGGGCTTTTGCACCCACTACACCTCCTTCCCTAAAGTCTGAAAAGGTGAGAGTTCCACAAGTTATCATATCAATTAAAGATTGCCTCATGGATCCTACCAGGTCGTTGTAAGGAGTCTTCTCAAGGATCCTATGCTTCAGCCCCCCCGGACCGACTATTTCATCAAGAGTCATGCTGCTCGTATCCGGGTCTTTTGCAACTGAGTCCCCTATATGAGTATGCGCGTTTACAAAAGCAGGAATAATAATCCCATTCATTACTGCATCTATCTTCTCATGGCCCACCTCGTGAATAACTCCGTCTTTTATCAGAACGTAACCATTCATCGCTTCGAATTCATCACCATAGACTATTGTCCCAGAGATAGCATACTCCATTTAAATTCCAGAACTAGTAGGCATTTCCGATATTAAAATTTTCGCTACTTAACATCAGACATCTTCAGCCATATCGCCCAACATATGAGAATCTGCGAGTGCCCAATATGCTCAGACAGGTATTCCATTGCCGAGATGAACTGGATATCATCGCTTGTTGCTATTCCAAAGAGGTCATTAATTGCTCTTTTTATGATCTTGTCAGGCATAGAAGTATCCACCCCGGCCTGCATTCTCAGGTATTGAAATGTAATTAGTCCAACACCGTTTATCCTGCCTATTGCGTCTTCTTTCCAGCCCTCGTAACTGGCACTTTTCGCCCAATACCTAAGTGCTTCAATATCACTCTCAATATTCTCTTCCTGGCGTATTTTTTCAATTATGCCTGCTACTTTTATTGCAACATTCCAGACGCGGCCATTATTCATGATCGCCCTCAAATTCCGGTCGTCAGGTGAAAGTTTTGAGAGGTCCGCAAGAGACTTTACAATCTCCTTCTCAACATACTCCTCATTGAAGACACTCACTCTCGGTGAGACGACACTGAAGTATCCGAGCCCTGTTGAATCAAGAGCAGCGTCAACAACAATTAGAATCGCATTTCCGAACCACCTCTGGGCATTCAAACAACGCTGCTCATATACCCTTGCATCATCAAGTACCGAACCAAACTCTTCTTCAAATCTTTCTCCCAACTCATCATCATATATCATAATCAGTAAAGGTCACTTATTCTGTCATCAAGATAGAATATCTTCTCCCTGACCTTTTCAACATTCTCAAGATCGATACTCCCATAGATTATCTCTTCCCCCTCTCCAGCTTCTTTCAGAATATTTCCTCTGGGATCTACCACCATGCTGTGGCCGAAGAATCTGCTAGTATCATCCTTGCCGACCCGGTTGATGCCAACGACATAGATCTGATTCTCGATAGCTCTTGCTTTCAGAAGAGTCCGCCAGTGATCGAGTTTGGGAACAGGAAACTCAGAAGGGACAAAGATCAACTCAGCACCCATCAATGAGAGTTTCCTGAAGAGTTCCGGAAACCTAAGGTCATAGCATATTGTAATTCCAATTGTACCAAAATCCGTATCAAATACCCTTACTTCCTTTCCATGGGCGAAGTTCTTCTTCTCTCCAATTTGACTGAATAGGTGAGTCTTGCTGTAACTTCCCAGGATCCTGCCATCTATTCCAAAAAAAACCGAAGTGTTATAGATCTCATCACCCACCTTCTCAGGTATGCTTCCTGCAAGGATGTAAATATCAGCTTCGTCAGCCCTTCTACTTAGTATATCTGTAACTTCATTAGGTATCTCTTCAGAGTGGTCTCTTATGTAGTCATAATCAAAACCGGTTATGAATAGCTCAGGTAAACAGATGATATCCGCCCCGTCCTTTACCGCATCATCTATCATCTCAAGGGATCTTTTCAGGTTCTCTTTCGGACCTCTACATATATCCATCTGGACTAAAGCGATTTTTATCACGGCCATAATGCCTCGTCAAATATTTGTGTACTATACACTTATAAGCTTTAAATACGATAACGTCTCAAGAGGTCTAATAAATTATCAATTGGTGTAAAGATGGTAGTAATTAAGAGAAGTCGTGGCATAGTCATCTTATTATTTTTATCGATTTTTGTACTTTCGCAAGCATCCGTCTCATATGCCCAGGAGGATCTCGATGACTACAGTGATCTGTACTCCGAGCTTTATGCGAGTGATACAACTGATTTTGATGGTTCATACTATATTCCCCTAATTATGGATATTTATCTTGATGAGAGTGGGAAGATGCTTCTTATCGGATATATCAGTCCCGATCAGATCAACAACCTGACTTTCCTCGATTCTTCCGAGTATCTCTATGACGAAGAGACGGGTGAATTGTATCTCGTTACGGATTCACTAACCTCGAAGCAGGCTAATAGTTGGAGACTAGACTTGTCGTTTGGCGGATACTATACTGAGGGGCACATATCGGTCTATCTTCCCGATGGCGCAGTCTTCAAGGAGGTCAGCTACTCTGAAGGGTTCGATCACTTCGTCGGAATGTCAGACGATGTCGTTGTCGTCGATATTCAGGGATTTGATATGAGTGAACCTGTAATTGTCATCGAGTACCAGCAGAATATTGGGGAGGGTGATGAGATACCGACTGATACATCTGATACAACAAGCGGTGAGAACGGGGGCGGGCTGGAAGGTCCTGGAACAGGTCCAGATGAAAGTTTATCTTATCTCATTGCAGTTATTGCTCTTATTCTGGTAGTTGTAGTAGTGGTTTATATCGTAGTAAGTAAAAGGCCGAAGAAGAATGAACCTCAACGCGAATCCGATGTCGTGCATGATTTCAGTGAACCAAAAAAGGATGATGGTAACGTCATTGAAGTCACATCCGAGATGAAGAAGGTAATCGAAACACTCTCGGATAGGGAACGCTTGATAGTTGAGGCACTTATAAGAAGCAATGGTAGGTTATCCCAAGCAGATATCAGGTATGAAACCGAGATACCCAAGTCCTCCCTCACCGGAATCATCCAGAACCTCGAACAGAAAAAGATAATCACCAAGAGACAGAAGGGCAGAACGAACATTATAGAACTGTCAGAATGGTTCTTATTGAAAAAAGAACGTTAATAATTCTTTATTTTTAAAATTAATCCTTTTTGTTCCGGATTAAAAATAAATATCGTTCAATACAACATTCTTTTTGGAGGTAATAAAATATGAATTTGTTACAAAAGAGAGTTGTAAGCGCTTCTTTCATTGTGCTTATGATGATTAGTATGGTAGGAATTGCAGCAGCAGAGCCACAGTTTGGCGCAAGACAAAATATAAGTATAGAGAGACGAGTTGATAGAGCCGGTTTATTTTGTGAGGAGACGGAGACGATGGAGAGGCTGGTAGGTGAAGGAATCCTATATGCAGAGGGTAAAGGTAGGGCACTACTTGAAGGGACTGGTTGGGTATCTCTGAGTGGAGTAGGAAGTATGATCATTATCGGTGAAGATGTAACTGTCTACACAGATGGCCATGGCAAGGTCACTCACATTGGCGAATTGATAACGATTTACCAGGGTAGAGGGACTGCAAAGATAGTGGGTGAAGACATCGTTGTAATTATAAGAGGTAAGGGTAAACTTTCAGCTTCCGGAGAGGGTATGGCAATACTTAGAGGAACGAATGACTTCGAACCTGATAAATGGAGAACCTGGACTGAAACAATTCGTCCTTATGAGGTTGAAGGAGTTGAACTCGCGATAGTGGAGTGAACTTTCGTCGAAGGGGCTTTGCCCCTTCGTCCTAGGCTTGGCAAAGGGCTTTATTTGGCAAGGGAGATGTATGATCTGATCGAAGTCGAATAAAATCCTGTTAAAACTAGTGCGAAAACCTTATTTATAATAGAACCAGCTCTGATGAGGGGATTGAAAAGGTTATACTTTCAGACAATGAAAGGCTAATTCTCAACCCCATCGAGCCTTTGAATATACCTAAAGAACTAACCCCAAACCTTCTTATTGAATTTGAAAAAGAGGTTATTATTGGCCCTGAGGCAAAAAGAAAGATATATCTCAAGTTCCCTATAGAAATTGGGGTATTTTTATCTTAAAATAAAAAGAAAATGCGTATTCTATGAAAATTTATTATGATGATAACATGGTATCTATTAAGGGGGCGGGTAATTAAATAAAAATAGGGAGGCGTCTTTGCGCCTCATCTCGAAGATTTCTTCTCCGATAGTTTCTTAACTCCTTCCAGCTTTGTGTCTTCTCCCTTCTCAAGGTATCCGCGATCGAAACAGAGTTTGATCAGCTCTTCCCCGATTCCACTTCTTACGATGACCGTTGAGTAGCCAGCAGCACTTCCTACCGACCCTACGGATATATCAGCAAGTTCGGCTGAAAAGTCTTTACAGACAGAACACCCCTGCATCGCATATTCCGAGACCTCTTTGAGCGGGAATTTCCTCTCTTCACCTTTAGCAGTTACGAGCAGATCACCCTTCTTGATGTCGAACTTATCGACATCTTTGACGTCTCCGACCTGCTTGCCCACAAAGTCCAGAAGGCCAGCTCCGAAGCTCTCCATGCAGAAGAGTCCGATTGCAAGCTTAATACGATCCGATCCGAGATAATACGGCTCATCAAGTGTCTGCAACTTTCTGATCGCCTGAATGTGACAGGGTGTCCCGCAGACTCCGATGTTCTTCATTCCTGAATCTATCGCCTCTTTCACACCAAGGATGTTTGCCGATTTTGTGTACTTTGTCCCGGCTGCTTTGATGAGGTCCTCTTTTGTCGTTACAACAATGGGGGCCGGATTCCAATCTTCGTCAGCTCCTGCGACGACGACGCCATCCAATATGCCTTCCTCGAGTGCAGCGGCAAGGAGTGTCGTTACGACACCTCCATCCTGTGCCTTCTTCGCAATCTCTTCGTTTGTTGTTTTAGCAGTGATAAAATCCTTGTAAAAGCCTACTGAACTACCAGCTTCTCTTTCTTCTCCAAAGACGTTCTTCTCGATCTCTCCCACAGGTAGTGATGTCCTCGGACAGAATGTGTAGCAGACTCCACAGACCGTGTCATACTCTTCCACAAACTGCGGAACGTCTCCTTTGAACTCGATCTTGGGGCAGAAAGCCACACAAAGGCCACATGAAGTGCATCGTCCTGCACTTATAACCTCTCTATCAAGTTTCTCGAAACCGCACTCAAGAAACGTCGGAAGATGTATATTTTCAGTTGACATTATTCTCCCTCCACCTTCTCTTTAAGGCTCTGATAATCCATCGTCACCTTCTCCTGAATTTCATCTATCAGCTCATCAGTGAGGTGAGCAAATCTCCTCTGCAACTTGAGGTATTCCTTTACAGGTTTGAGTTCGTCGGGATCAATCGTCATCTTGTACTTACCATCTTCAACTTCGTAAAGTGGGAATATCCCGGTCTCAACGGCAAGTCTTCCGAGCCTAATTGTGATATCTGTCTTGCATCTCCAACCCGTCGGACAGGCTGCATAGACATGTAGGTACGCAGGCCCATCGATTGCAAGGGCTTTTTGGGCTTTATCTATTAGATCATAAGGATAAGACGGAGAGGCTGTGGCGACATATGGGATGTGATGGGCTGCAATGATCTCGGGCATATTCTTCTTCCACGTCTTCTGTCCTATACTTGCTTTACCGGAGGGGGCTGTTGTGGTCCATGCACCGTATGGTGTTGAACTTGACCTCTGTATTCCGGTATTCATGTATGCTTCATTGTCAAAACAGACGTAGAGCAGATCATGACCTCTCTCAAGGGCACCGGAGAGCGATTGAAGACCGATATCGGAAGTTGCTCCGTCTCCACCGAAAGCAACAACTTTTGCCTTCTTTCTTTTTCCCTTCCTCTCAAGTGCTTTGATCCCGGACTCTATTCCGGAAGCAACAGAGGATGCATTCTCAAAGAGTGTGTGAATCCAGGGCACCTTCCATGATGTTGTCGGAAGTGCCGAAGCTATGATCTCCGAACAACCGGTTGCGTTTACAATTATCACATTTTCTCCAAGTGCCTTTGCAATCAGCCTCATAGCAAGAGCTTCTCCACAACCGATACAAGCTCTGTGTCCGGGTGAGAAGTACTCCTCCTTTGTAAGTAATCTTTCAGTCATCTCTTCTGCCCCTATCATTCTCTCACCCCTATCATCTCAAACTCTTCGTCCGAAGATCCCTTCTCGGATATCTCCCGGCCTCTCGAGATCATGTACTCGTACTGCTCGATTGTTATGTCTCTTCCTCCGAGGCCGCCAACGAAACTTACGATATCAGGCTTCTCAGTCTCTCGGTAGAATATAGATCTTATCTCTGCAACGACAGGGCCGCCAAATCCGAATGATACACACCTATCAAGCACAACAAGTAATTTTGTGCCCTTCAAGGCATCCCTGACCTCTTTGAATGGGAACGGCCTCCAGATACGCAGTCTCACAAGACCGACCTTCTTTCCTTCTTCTCTCATCTTGTCGATCGCAAGCATCGCGGTCTCTGCGAAACTTCCCATCATGAGAAGTACCACATCAGCATCTTCTGTTTTGTAGGTCTCAACGGGTGAGTAAGATCTGCCGAAGATCTCCTCAAACTCTTTGAACGCTTGAGTGATGACCTTCCTTACGGCCTCAAAATCGACAATCTGTGCTTTCTTTGCCTCAGTATAGATGTAAGGCGGACCATAGCAACCCATACTCACCGGTTTCTCAGGGTTCAATGCAAACGGATGGTTTAACTCAGGAATGAAGTTGTCCACCTGTTCCTGATCCGGTAGGAGTACAGGCTCAATAACATGTGACAAGTGGAAACCGTCCATATGCACCATCGTTGGAAATAAGCTATCTTTGTCCTCAGCGATTCTGAATGCGCAAAGCGTGAGATCGAAAGCCTGCTGGACATTCTCTGCAAAGATCTGAACCCACCCAATATCCCTGATTGCCATCGCATCAGAGTGATCTCCCCATACACTCAGAGGGGACGAAAGCGCCCTGTTTGCAATGACTGCAACAACAGGTAGTCTCATCGAGGATGGGATATACATAACCTCATGCATAAGTTCAAGTCCCTGTCCTGCCGTACATGTAAAGACTCTAGCGCCGGCAGCAGATGCACCGACACAAGCACTCATTGCTGAGTGTTCAGACTCAACACATATAAACTCGGCATCAAGTTCCGCATCCGCAACCATCTCAGAGAGACGTTCGACTATGTGCGTCTGAGGCGTTATGGGATATGCCGAGACGACATCAACGCCTGCCATTCTCACGGCTTCCGAGACTGCAAATGAACCTTCAAGGCCTACTCTATTTGACATTTATTCCTCCTCCACAATCATAGTTATAACGTTTCTTGAGCATTCTTTAGCGCATATACCACAACCTTTGCAGTAGTAATAATTCGTCTCATAATTTCCATTCTCATTCAATTCTACGGCACCATCAGGACAATAGAGGTAGCACAGTCCGCATTTAATGCATTTTGATGAATCGCGAATTGGCTTGCTCGATCTCCAGTCACCTGTCTTGTAACTGCTCGCACTTCCGGGATCAGTAACTACGATCCCCGGTTTCAAATCTTTCCAACCCAGCATTACTTGGCCTCCATCAACTTCGTCTCTTCATATGCCTTCTCCATCGCACTTATGTTCTTGTCAGCAAGTGCACCGAACCTATGCTTAAGAGGACCAATTAAGGATTCCTTCTTGATCAGTTCGGTCGCCTTCAAAAGGGCACCAACCATAGTTGTGTTTGTAATTGGTACTCCGAGTGTCTCCCTTGCTACTTCGGTTGCATTGATCAGCCCGAGTCTTGATTTGATACCAAACTCAGATCTTATCTCATCTTCTGATCTCTTTGTATTGATAAGGACAGTTCCGCCATCTTTCAATCCAGATGTCACGTCAGTGATGTTGAGAAGTCCTGGATCCAGCACGACCACAACATCGGGGGTTGTTACCTCGGCTCTGATCCTTATGTGCTCGTCACTTATTCTGAGGAATGCAAGAACAGGCGCACCCCTCCTCTCAGGACCAAAACTCGGCATTGATTGGGCATATTTACCCTCGTCGATCGCGGCAAGAGCGACAAGTTCAGCAAGTGTTACTGCACCCTGTCCACCTCTGCCGTGAATTCGAATCTCTTCCAATTCATAACCTCCGTTTTTTATTTCGTTTTATAATTCACCTTTATTCCCAGGATCTCTTGCTCACCATGATACACATCTCTAGCAATTTCAGCGCATCCCCGGGAGGCACTCCATTTCCTTACAGAAAATGTTCTCACACTCAAAAGTCTTTCTATTTCGGACTTTACAAGTGGGATCTCACTCAAGCTACCGGCAAGAACTACCTTCTCGTCTTCTGCTCCGTAGTCTTTGAGAAGTACTCTCATTGCGGAGATCTCCATTGCCGAAAATAAAGCTAATGTTTTGAAAGCATGATCTTTATCCTCTTCACTTCCTTTTAATAGCTCTTCTAATCCTTTAATAGAGGTTCTCTTTAAAACACCTGAGTTTGAGAACGCTTCGTCAGCAGTAGTCACTCCTTCATCGATCTTTTGAATCGCCCGCATATCTAGTGGGCCATGGTGTATCCCGGGAGCAAATATACAAGCATCAAACGCACCTACAATCTTTCCCTGCGAGACACCTACAGTGACTGTATTTGAGCCCATATCCGAGACAATGAGATCGCCCCTGCACTTAAGATATGCGTGATATGCGATCCCCACCTTCTCAGGTGATGCGCCATGAGAGAAAATTTTTAATCTTGGATCTATCGTCGACGTGGCGTCGTGTAGACCCGGTATCATTATGGCAGGCAGACCGGATTCTTTCAAGGTGTCAAATACATTTGTTCCACCCCCTATGTGAGTGCCTGCCTTGCTCGATTTCACTCCTCTGTTCTTGATGCTCTTTACAGATTCAATCGTCGAAAAACCATCGCCCATGGAATACGTAAGGGCAAACAGATTCAGGTCACTAAAAGAGACATCTAACCCAACCTCAATGCTTTCTAGGATCTCAGAAGAACTCATAACCTTTGCAACAGTCCTTGAAAGCTCGAAGGTCGATCCTGTATCCGTTGCAAACCTGATAGCCGTTGTGCCATGATCCATTCCAATAAACATTATTCTCTCATATTCTAAGCTCTATCAACATCTATGTTCCCTTTTGCATAGTTTGATATTCTGATACCAATTATTGATACAACAAATGCCCCTGTTATTGAAAAAAGAAGGTAAGGCAGGCTATCATTAAAGCCAACTTCGTTTATTGCGAGTACGAATTTGCTGCCTCCCCAAAGCACAAGACCCGATGCAAAAGCAAAGAACGGAAAAGCAAGATACCCCCAGGACTGCTCATTCTCAAGATGGGCATTTATTATTCCACCGGCAACCGAGAGCGTGGAAGCACCCACATACCACCAGACAGAATTTACTATAAAGATCATCAAAATGTTCAAATATCCGGGTAAAATGGGATCGCTCAAGGCTTCCCCTGCTTCAATCAAGCCCAATATTGTGCCAACGATCACCAGAAGGATAGCAGCAATGTATGTTGTGTATGTGATTCTCCCTCCGTAATATGACTCTCTCAACGTTTCAGCAATGTTTCTGAAAACCTGATCAAGTCTTAGGCCCCTGTATAGCATAAAACTGCCAATAAATCCCATTATGAGGACAGCGGACCATCCGGGACGTCCGATAAGCATAGATATTGCGATAGCAAGGCATGCAAGTCCAAAAGGCACAAAAAACATCCTTGCAAAGTCCGGATCATTTACTATGTGAACTATCCTGTAATAAGTGTCCTCAAGGTTCTGGCTTTGCTTGACAACCACCCTCTTTATCGCATCGATCTTGACCCTCGATTCAATTATTGGAAGGATAAACTCGTCCTCTGCACCATCGGTCACAACAATAACTCCGGTGGCATGCAGACTTCCAAGTACCTCTTCCATCTCTTGAGCAATCTTACTATCAGATTTAACCCCAACGTTGGGATCTCCTGAAATGAATACAACTTCAACCTCTTCGCCACTTGATTTAAGATCATCGTATATCTTTATGGCCCCGAAAACCGTATTGACATCCGATTCTTCAGGATCTTTCGAAGCAAGCTGAACAGCGGCGTTTATATTCGCCTCTCTACCATAGATAGGGGTCTTGATCCCAGCCTTCATCCCTATGTCGTCATCTCTGTCAACACAGATCACTATCCGCAAATCAGAACACCCCAAACTAGATAACTATTAATATTATATGATCTTTTCTCATCAGGTTCCAAGGTCCCATGAACTCATATATTTGATCTGACCTTCTGTAAGTTCGTCGATCTTCACATTCATCGATTCAAGTTTGAGCCTTGCAATCTCGGCATCTATCTCCTTTGGGATTGAGTATACCTTCGGTTCGAGTTTATCCGGGTTCTTCTTTATATACTCCACCGCTAGCGCCTGACCGGCAAATCCCATATCCATAACACTTGCAGGATGTCCTTCTGCTGCAACAAGGTTCAGAAGTCTACCCTCTCCGAGTAGATATATCTTCTTACCACCGGAAAGAGTGTATCTGTCGACGAACTCTTTTACCCTATCCTTGCTACTTGCAAGCCTGTCCAGATCATCTATATTGATCTCAATATTGAAGTGACCGGAGTTTGCCACAATGGCGCCATCCTTCATCTCCAAAAAGTGCTCTTTTCGTATGATATCAGCGTTGCTTGTTACGGTTACGAATATATCACCGATCTTTGCAGCCTCGATCATCGGCATCACTCTATAACCATCCATCACAGCTTCGATTGCCCTTACAGGGTCTATCTCGGTTACGATAACATTTGCACCCATACCCTCTGCTCTACTTGCAAGGCCACGACCACACCATCCGTATCCTGCAACAACAAAGGTCCTACCGGCTATGAGTATATTTGTTGCCCTAAGTAGTCCATCAATAGTGCTTTGACCCGTACCGTATCTATTGTCGAAGAAATGTTTGGTGGCAGCATCATTTACTGCGATGATAGGAAAACCGAGTACTCCATCCTTCTGCATATTCCTGAAACGCGCCACTCCCGCGGTTGTCTGTTCTGTACCTCCAATTATCTTATCTATGAGCTCCTTTCTCTTGGAATGTACCATGGATGCGGAGTCTGCTCCGTCATCTATTGTAATTTCAGGCTCAACCGAGAGTGCTTCGTTTATATGCTTGAAGTAGGTATCGTTATCCTCTCCATTTATTGCGAAGACCGATACATCATGGTCCACAACAAGGGATGCGGCAACATCATCTTGAGTGCTTAGTGGGTTTGACGCACAAAGCGATATCTCTGCCCCTCCTGCAAGAAGAGTCTTAATCAGGTTCGCTGTCTCCGAAGTTACATGTAGACAGGAGGATATCACAACTCCTTCGAGTGGCTTTTCTTTTTCAAATCTCTCTCTTATCAATTTGAGTACAGGCATCTGGTGATCTGCCCAGTCGATTCTCTGTCTCCCCATCTCTGCCAAACTTTCATCCTTAATATCGCATTTCATTTTCATCCCCGATTCCTAACTTCCAGGCACTGGTTTTAAAACCTCTATGTTCTGGTATCATTTAAAGTTATTGCATACCCCAGCCTATGAAGGTCCGAAAGATCCAATCAACATCCGATCAATATTTCAAGGGGTTTACTCATAATAGATATCGTAATATGGTGCTTTCAAAGATCTGCGGGATAACCAGTAAGGATGATCTTGAAATGGTTCTCTCTTGTGAACCGAATGCTGTTGGCTTCATAGTGGACGTTCCAG
>JAXHUQ010000038.1:0-15242 GCA_034189535.1 Halobacteriota archaeon
CGTTGCAAGGGATGTGAACGTCACACACAAACCAAAACCGATAATCCCCGAGGAGCAGAGAGTAGAGATGGTTGGTGCCCTATCTATAGTTGATAAGGTGATACTAGGGCGTAAGAATGATATGTTTGGACTTCTCTTTGAGATTGAGCCAGATATAATAACAGTCGGTTATGATCAACACTTTAGAGTCGATGAACTTAGGGATGCACTAAAAAGTCGCGGACTTGAGATCGATGTGGTAAAGATCGATGTATCTTGTAATTGTGAATTCTGTAGCACCAGTAAGATCATAAAGCATGTTTTGGAGCGTTACAAGTAGCATCATTTTCGCTATCCGAGTCCACACTGAATAAAAGAACTGATGCCAGAAAGTATTTAGCCTTTGGGTGTCAAGCTTAAAATGACGGTGAAAATGTGAGCAAAGTTAGAATACTTCTGATCTTTTTAATCCTATTAATATCGCTAATTGCCATAGCACCAGCTACGCTTGGTTACGAATATGAGAAGATACTCGACAAGCCGTGGGATCACGAAACGATCACCGTATACATCGATGATGTGAATCTTCCCGAGGGATATGATCCCCAATACAGAGAAGACATAGATGAAGCACTGGAATACTGGGAAGACGGCGGAAACGGTAGATTGAGCTACGATGTTAATTTTAAGAGTGTTGACGATCTGAAGAACGCTGATATAATTATAATGTGGGTAAGAGAGATACCTTTTGAGGGGGGTCCGGGAGAAGATGTTCTCGGTGAATGTACTTTCTGGATCAAAAATACGCTATCGGATAATTCAACGGTTATACTTTCTAACTCAGATCCTGAGATTGATAGAGAGGTTGTGAAAAGTCACTTCAATAATGCAACGATTAAGATCGAGACCGGTTACAACATGGGTCTCTTTTGGCAACCTCACAACGACGAGAATATGCAGGCTATTGCAGTACATGAGATAGGTCATGCACTCGGACTGGGTCATAGTACGGATCCGGATGATGTAATGAATGAAAAATACGAGTTGTTGGAAGGGATTCCTCCACAGTATACCGATATCATCAAGTGGTACTTTGTACTGCTACCTTTCCTATTCTTCGCCCTCTTGTTACGATCAATCTTCAGAAAGAACAGACCGGAACAAAGTCTTGACAACGAATTATTCAGACTTGAAAATGAGATAGGAGCGATGACCAAACCAGATATAACTCCTAAAAAAGAGTATATGCAGCTCGAATGCGATCATTGTGGTTACAAGACCTCATCCTGGGACGAGGTTGAGATGGATAAGTGTCCGGAATGTAAGAAGACGCCATACTGGATCGCTTCCGGCGTTACTGAACGTAAAAACAACGAGCTACTCGGCGGACTTGAGTTCAATGAGACGAAGGATATACATGTACCTGATTTACTCATAGACCAAGTACTCGGACAGGAGCATGGTGTAGAGGTCATAAAAAAGGCAGCAAAACAGCGTCGTCACGTTATGATGATTGGTACCCCCGGTACCGGCAAATCGATGCTAGCGAAAGGAATGGCAGAGCTTCTCCCAAGAGAGGAGTTGCAAGATGTCATGGTTTATCATAATCCCGAAGACGGAAATAACCCCAAGGTTCGGGTTGTACCCGCAGGGAAAGGAAAAGAGATTGTACGTGTACACAAGATGGAGGCTCAGAGGAGGGCTCAATCGAGGAGCCTGCTCTTCACTGTAATCGTCTGTGGTATACTCATATTTGCCTTTATCCAAGGCCAGTTCCTCCCTGGAATTATTGCCGCTGCTATGGTCTTCATCGCAATGAGGTATATGATTCCGAAGGACGATATGATGGTTCCGAAGCTTTTGGTTTCCAATTATGGTAAAAAGAAAGCGCCTTATGTAGATGCCACAGGTGCACATGCTGGTGCACTGCTTGGAGATGTCAGACATGATCCTTTTCAGTCAGGAGGTCTTGAGACCCCTTCCCATGATAGGGTCGAAGCAGGCGACATTCACAAATCACACAAAGGTGTTCTATTCATTGATGAGATAAACACTCTTCGAATAGAGTCACAACAGCACCTATTAACAGCATTGCAAGAGGGTGAGTTCTCGATTACAGGCCAGTCTGAGAGAAGCTCAGGTGCAATGGTTAAGACAGAACCTGTTCCGTGCAACTTTGTCATGGTCGCAGCAGGGAATATGGATGCGATACAGGGTATGCACCCGGCTCTGCGTTCAAGGATAAAGGGATACGGATACGAAGTCTACATGAAAGAGACGATGGATGATACACCTGAAAACAGACGCAAACTCGTCAGGTTCGTTGCGCAGGAGGTGGAAAAGGATAATAAGATACCTCATTTCAACTCAGATGCCGTTGCTGAGATCATAAGGGAAGCGAGGCGCAGGGCTCAAAGAAAAGGGCAGCTCACACTTGTTTTAAGGGATCTTGGCGGACTTGTGAGGGTTGCAGGTGATATGGCGATAGCCGAAGGTGCAGAGATAACTACTGTCGAACATGTTCTGAAGGCAAAGAAGATGTCAAGGTCAGTGGAACAACAGGTTGCCGATCACTATCTTGAGAGGAGAAAAGATTACAGGATGTTTATAAGCGAAGGTTCGGAGATAGGCAGAGTCAACGGGCTTGCAGTTATTGGTGATTCCGGTGTAATGCTTCCGATAATGGCTGAAGTGACTCCTGCGCAATCCAAAGAAGAGGGTAGGGTTATTGCAACAGGCAGGCTTCAAGAGATAGCTCAGGAAGCGGTTCAGAACGTCTCGGCAATCATTAAGAAGTACACCGGTGAGGATATATCTTCAAAAGATGTCCATATTCAGTTTGTTGGTACCTATGAAGGTGTCGAAGGTGATTCTGCTTCGGTATCAATAGCAACTGCCGTTATCTCGGCTTCGGAAGGAATTCCGATAGATCAATCACTTGCGATGACCGGTTCGCTCTCGGTGAGAGGAGACGTGTTACCTGTTGGAGGTGTAACTCATAAGATTGAGGCCGCAGCTCTTGCAGGGATCACGAAAGTCCTTATTCCGAAGGCAAACATAGGGGATGTCCTATTGGAAGACACGTATAAAGACAAGATAGAGATAATTCCCGTATCAAGCATCAGAGAAGTTCTGGAGCACAGCCTTATGGGCGTAAAGAAACAGAGTTTCCTTGAAAAGATAAAAGAGTTTGCAAGAGATGCAAAGATCGGAATTACCTCAGAGAGACCTGCTCCATTGTGAAAGCAGGTCTTATACCATATCTTATTTTCATCCGAAAAATTCCTTTGCAACCTCGTAGAGTTCCATGTCTACGGTCTTCAGTTCGGCTACGGCTTCTTCGAGGTCTATCGGAATAATCTTATTTCCTCTCAGTGCAACCATCTTACCAAAATCACCATCTCTTACAAGATCCACAGCAGCGACCCCAAATCTTGTTGCAAGGACACGATCATAGGCCGTAGGAGTTCCACCCCTTTGGACATGTCCAAGAATTGTGACTCTTGTCTCCATACCCATCTTCTCTTCGATCTCTGAACCGAGGGCATTTCCGATCCCACCAAGCATGACATGTCCAAAGTCATCTTTCCCTTTGTTCTTTACTGTAAGTGAGTCTTCATCCTTCGGCCTTGCACCTTCGGAGACGACGACGATACTGAACTTCTTGCCACGATCATAACGCTTCTTCAGTCGGTCGCAGATCTCATCCATATCAAAAGGTTCCTCAGGAATCAGTATATCATCTGCCCCACCGGCGATGCCTGCCACAGTGGCAATCCAACCTGCATGTCTGCCCATGACCTCAACGACCATAACTCGTCTATGGGACTCTGCTGTTGTGTGTAATCTATCGATTGCCTCAGTGACGATCGAGACTGCCGTATCAAATCCGAAGGTATAATCGGTGCCTGATAGATCGTTGTCAATTGTCTTTGGAACACCGACCACTGGGATTCCCTGTTTATTCAGCTTGCAAGCAACGCCAAGTGTATCCTCTCCACCAATGGCAATAATAGCATCAAGACCGAACTTTTTTATATTTGTCTCGAGTTTCTGGAGATCCTCCTTGTTTTTGTAGGGGTTGGTCCTGGAAGTACCGAGTATCGTACCTCCCTTGGGAAGTATTCCCGAAACCGAATAATCGGTGAGAGGTTCTACCTCTCCAACTATCAAGCCTTTCCATCCATTTCTTATACCTATAACCTCCCAATCGTAGGCTATCGATTTCTTCACGATGGCTCTAATAACTGCGTTAAGTCCAGGACAATCTCCACCACCAGTTAAGATTCCAATTTTCATATTTAATCAACCAATCCTTTCATGCCTTGCCTGAAGAACCTAGGATCTCTATCTTAGCCTTGACAACTTCCGTTATTGCATCTCTTGCAGGTCCAAGTATCTTTCGCGGATCAAACTGTTCCGGTGACTCGACAAAGACCTCTCTTATAGCCCCGGTCAATGCCAATCTCAAATCTGTATCTATGTTAACCTTGTTGATACCACATTCGATTGCCTTTTTTATGTGCTCTGTCGGAACTCCTTTTGCTCCCGGTATCTTGGCACCATATTTTGAAGCCTTCTCAAGAATCTCTTCAGGAACACTGGAAGCCCCATGCAATACAAGTGGTATCTTCGTAAGCCTCTTTGTTTCCTTTAACCGTTCAAAGTCAAGTTCCGCCTCCCCCTTAAACTTGAATGCGCCATGTGACGTTCCAATTGCTGGTGCGAGGGAATCAACATCAGTCTCTTCAACGAAGAGTTTTGCTTCCTCAGGGTTGATAAGTATCGCGTCTCTCTCTGCAACAGAGACGTTATCTTCGACACCCTGCAATCTCCCCAGTTCGGCTTCTACCGATATTCCAAGAGGATGTGCAAACTCAACAACCCTCTTTGTCTCCTTAATATTCTCTTCCAATGGCTTACTAGATGCATCTATCATAAGTGAAGTGAAACCATGCCTTATGCAAGATAGTATTACATTGAAGTCTTTTCCGTGATCAAGGTGCAATGCCATCGGGATATCTGTCTTATATGCTGCTGTTTTCACCATTGACGTAATGTAATCAATACCCGCATATTTTATTGCGCCTTCGCTTACAGCTATCAGCACAGGCGATCTCTCTGATTCTACTGCGTTAATGATCCCTTGTAAAATCTCCATATTATTTATATTAAAAGCGCCAACGGCGTAACCTTCGGCATCTGCTTTATCTAAGATCTCCTTTCCTGTTGTTAAAGTCATAAATCCAACCCCTAACATATCCGTATTAATGTCTTTAGATAAAAAGTTAACGTATGAAATGAGGTGAACTATTATATATGAAGCGAACCTAAATATTAAAGGATGTAATGGGGGGATTTATCTGTGCCAAATTTTTTAAACCTTTTAAGGCTTTACAGATTAATGAGGATGGACCCAAAGAGAGGTTACATCTCGGTTGGTGGAAACAGAATAATGATATCTCCTTCTGCAATGATACCGGAACTCCTCGAGGGTATGGAAAGTGTGATGGGGAAAGGAGGAAGTGCCAGTGCTCTATATATCGCTTCCAAGAACCAGAGTAAACCGTTATTTGAGATGGTAAATAAAATCTTCGGGGAAGGTATAATGGACACCGAGGAGGGATTCAGGAAAGTTTTGGATAATTTTATTCCTTACCTCGGTTATGGAAGATTCGAGCTTGTAAAGTACGATCTCGAAGGTGGTGAGTTCATTTTAAGGATGAGAAACGGACCAACGAAGACAGAAGCAAAGAAGATCTCAGAAGAACCCTGCTGTCATACGGAACGCGGAGTTATAACCGGAATTGTAGAAAGCGTATTGAAGAGACCGTGTTCGGGTAAAGAGGTTTTTTGTCAGGTTAAAGGCGATGAATATTGCGAATTTGTAGTAACCGGATGAGTATGACCCTGGTAAAAGAAGGGGGTTGGGTTGTAGTAATAAATGTAAATTTAAATCTGTGAAAAGGTGTACCTATGAACATAAGAATATATCTTAAATTATTTACTTCACTTCGAATGAAGCCGAAAGACGGACACATCTTTTTTAAAGATGAAAGACTGATTATCACTCCACCTGACACTTATAGCAAATTATACGAACGATTAACCGAAATTATTGGAAAAGGTGGGGCTGCAAGCACCCTTTATATGGGTGCCAAGGAGTCCAGCGTCTCTGTCTATAGGTTGATGCTAAACATATTCAATGAGGATTTTGTAAGATCTGAGAAGACTTTTGCTAAAAGCCTTGATGATACGATGACCATAGCAGGATATGGGAAACCGGAAGTTGTAAAGGTTGATTTTAGCAAACCCGAAGTTATTATCCGTGTACGTGGTTTTATTACATCAAGTGGAGTGACTAACTCAGATGTACCAGTGTGTCAAATTGAGAGGGGAGTCTTGACAGGGATAGTTGAATGTATCACAGAAAGACCATGCGATGGCAAGGAGGTCAAATGCCAAGCCATGGGCGACGATTACTGTGAATTTATCATAACTGGTAAGGAAGATGATTAGTGGATTAATAGGGGATGTGTAGAACATGACTTTACGAAAATATATAAACTTTTTAAGTGTCAGGATAAACCCAAAAGACGGGCATATACTTATCAAGGGTGACAGGGTGGCAATGGTCCCAACAGAGATGTTTACAGAACTTTATCTCGGCCTAAGCAAAGTTATGGGTAAGACTGGTGCAGCAACTGCATTTTACTTTGGGGCCAAAAATTCGGGGCATGTTTTGTATGACATAGGCATGAAGCTTTACGGTGAAGAGAATATGAAATCCGAGGAGCGTTTTCCCAAAATTCTTGATGAACTATTATCGATTGCCGGTTATGGCAGATGTGAGGTAGAAAAGGTAGATTTTACAGATGTAGAAGTTGTAATCCGGTTGAGAGGACTTCTGACCTCGAGTGGGATAGATGACTCTGACGTACCTGTCTGTCATGCGGAACGTGGTGCCATGACTGGAATTGTTGAGAGTATTACAGGAAAACAGCTTAAAGGCCAGGAGACCAAGTGTCAGGCCATGGGCGACGATTACTGTGAATTTTACATTTCAGAAGGGCCGTGAAGCTGTCAATTTAGGTCTGTTTGAGAAGTGATGGTTGTTTTAATGTATGAATCATATATGATCGGGATTTATCATCCTTAATCTAGATAGGACGATCTTTACCTATGGATTTATGCAAGGGTTTAGACCATGCAATGTTTTATTATGAATGCGATTAAATCATCTACGGAACAAGGGTGTTTGATGATACATCTGCGGAAGGAGTTGGTATTTTTGAACCAAAGTGATCAGACAGGGGAAAGGGTAAAGAATTACCTGAATAGGGACCATACGGGTGTGAGAAAGGCCATTTTAACGCTCTTTTTATCAGATGGAACATTCACAACCGAGGATGTCTTCACCTCACTAGAAGGTAATTTCGATATCAGCTATAGGGGCATCTCCGCCATGGTCGGCCTCATGAACACAAGGCTCGGTATCTTAAGCGTAGATGTCACCGGAGAACATAACGTTTATTGTCTCAAGGATTCACATAAAGACTTATTGGAATCCATATTAGGTAACTATTGAAGGTAAGTTGAACGGCATGATACTCGATTTCTTTCAGGGTATTCTTTACAGAGGTTATGAGCGTCTATTGATTAGGGAGGTGATGGAGGGCCCTCTTCCAAAACATATAGCGACAATAATGGATGGAAACAGAAGATATGCCGGGAAGATAGGAGAAGATACGCTGATCGGTCATTCACTCGGAATAGAAACTCTCGAAAAGGCTCTGGATTGGGGAAAGGAGCTTGGAATAGGACAGTTGACCGTTTATGCGTTCTCTACTGAGAACTTTAATAGAAGTGAAAAAGAGAGGGCTTATCTCTTGAAGATGATGAAAGAGAAGTTCGAAGATGTCTGCTCTGACGAGAAAGTCCATAAAAACAAGGTCAGAGTCAGATTGGTGGGTGATCTGAGTATGCTTCCCCCTGGGCTTGTCTCAGCAATCAGGATGGCGGAAGAATCCACAGCCAAATATGATCAATTTTACCTCAATGTAGCGATCGCCTATGGTGGACGCCAAGAGATCTTGGATACGGCAAGAAGCATCGCAGAAAAAGTGAAAAGAGGAGAACTTAAGAGTGAGGATGTATCACAGGAGCTCATATCGGATCACCTTTACGCATCTTCAGAGCCCGTACAAAATGATGTTGATCTCATAATCAGAACTGGTGGAGAGATACGTACCTCAAATTTTCTTCCTTGGCAGGCGAGCGGTAACGAATGTGCTGCATATTTCTGTGCACCATACTGGCCTGAGTTCAGCAAAATTGACTTCTTAAGAGCAATAAGGACTTATCAGACAAGAGAGGTCGAGAAGCAGAGAAGTACGGTTAAGCGAGCTGTAAACCTTCTGAGGGAGTGTGAGAGGATGGAGATGGAAGAGATAATCGACCTCTCAAAGAGACTCTTAAGGATCACACGTGAAGAGATTATAAATATCATCAATGAGACGCCTAAACGTAAACCGGATAAAGAAAAGGCAAAGAACTGAATGCGGGCCGGAAGGGATTTGAACCCTCGACAAATAGGTTAAGAGCCTACCGCTCTGCCTGACTGAGCTACCGGCCCACAAAGTGATTCTTTCAATAGCAGTAATGCTTTATATACCTTGTCATATCCAATAACTTGTTATCCATGGCCACTCTTCAGAATAAATAATGACAAATAAAACAAATTATTTATATACTATGACATCGGCAAAAGGGTGCCTAGCAAATCCTTTAATATACTCGAGATACCCTTTCTTATAGAGTAATTTTTTAAGAGGTTGAATACATGCGGAAAGAAGAACTTATTCAGCTTCATATGTTGCTTGCGCATATGAAGAAATATTTCGAGATAGAGGGTATGGATGCTGACTTCGAGAAGTATCAGGAATTAAATATCAGTCCGGCACACATACATAGAAGTAAGGCCGAACACAAACAAGCGATCTTTGTGTTAGGAACCGAGCTTGCATCGAAGATATCGGATGATGAATTCTCCGGTAGTAAACGAACATCAGTACGGATGCAGGAACTGGCAGAACGCGTAAACGTAGAGAGCAATCCCCTATAAAAAGATAAAAAATTAAATGGTGTAACTACAGCTATATGAGGACTCTCTTCATCACATAAGCGTCTTCACCATCGCTGTAGTACATTGGTATTCGCCCGGTAACAACAAAACCGAGTTTATTGTAAAGAGATCGGGCGGTTTTATTGCTCTGTCTAACTTCAAGCTTCACCTTATAGACTCTGCTAGATGTGAAAACTTCAAAGATCGATTTGAGTAGTTGTGTTCCGACCCCCATACGTTGATGACTTTCGCTTACTGCAAAGGAGAATATCCTTCCCTCTACCTCGCTTGCAAGAATTCCTACTATATAGCCGACTATTTCCCCCTCGATCTCAGCGACTAAAAAACCGTTTGCGCAGGTCTCATAAATCTGAGTATAAATAAATGGATTACTCTCGTTGAACGCTTCTCTTTCTATTCTCATAATTTGGGTAAAATCCGCAGGCTCAAAGACTCTGATACGTATAAGTACCATTTAAGACCTTTTCCTCCAGATCACACCTTCCGAGAGGACTCGTCCACTCAACTCCATATCATTCATTATCTCGTGCAACTCATCCATATCAATACTGAGATCAAACTCGCCCCTCAGCTTATATTCAATACCGTCTATAGGCATTCCATTTGAGAGGACTTTCTCTATGATGTTCATTATATCCTCGTTGATGTTCCAGGGAAAGACAACCCACTTCCAATCATCCATCTCAGTTCCTATATAATCAGGTTTGAATGTTGAAGTGGCTTTATGTTTCAGTACAGCCGTCCTCACGGACCTTGCATTCAT
Organism: Halobacteriota archaeon; assembly: GCA_034189535.1. Taxonomy (GTDB): domain Archaea; phylum Halobacteriota; class Syntropharchaeia; order DAOWMC01; family DAOWMC01; genus JAXHTN01. Next base: position 9,888 of record JAXHUQ010000038.1, read on the forward strand.
CTCATTTAGGTGCTTGAGTGCAAGTCTCATGCTGTCTCCTGTATCTGTGATATCGTCTACAAGGAGTACGTTCTTTCCATCAAGTTCTCCTACCACATCTTGTGTGATCCTTGCTTCACCGGTGATCTCACCTGTGTACCCCCAATGCTCAATCTTGATACTCCTGAGGTCCTTGATCGATAAGAGGTCACTCAATATCAAACCGGCAAACCAACCACCTCTTGCGATGGCAACAATAACATCCGGTTTGAAGCCTTCAACTTTAACTTCTCTTGAGATCCACTTACATAGGTTGTAGACTCGCTCCCAATCTAACATTATGAATTTGTATCTGCCAGGTCTGCCCATATAAACCCTCTCGCTACCCTTTCATCGCTTACTAAGTGCAGTAACACCTGGTAGGGTCTCCCCCGATAAGTATGATATGCACGCACCTCCACCTGTGCTGACATGCCACATCTTATCTTCGATTCCGAGTTCTCCAAGAGCGGCAACTATATGCCCCCCGCCGATAACTCCAAACTCACACTCAGACACGGACTTCAGTATCTCAAAAGTACCATATGAGAATTCCTTATCCTCGAAGACACCCGCAGGACCGTTAACAACTACAGTCTTTGAACTCCTTATCTTTTCTTGGAATATAGCTACAGTCTTTGATCCGATATCCCGGATGGGGTAGCTTATCTCCAACTCGCCAGTCACCTCTTCTCTCTTACCATCTTTGTTCAGTGCAAAGTCCACCGGCAACATAATTTTCTCATTGAAGCGCGTCAAAATCTCTTTTGCAACATCTATCTGGTCATCATAACCTTGACTACTTATGAACTCTAGGTTGGGCTTACCTATATTTGTTCCCGAAGCTGCCAAAAAAACATTTGCTACAAGACCTGTAAGGATAACATTGTCAGCTATTCCTTTCTCAAGTACATTTTTTGTCACATTTATGGAATCGTCCACTTTAATTCCCCCGAGAACGAAGGTACATGGTCTTTCAGTAGATTTTAGAACTTTTTCGTGTGCATTGATCTCCTTTTCCATAAGTCTGCCGGCAAAAGAGGGTAGAACAGGTGTAAAACCCACAATCGATAACTGAGACCTGTGTGCAGTACTGAATGCATCATTTATGAAAATGTCGGCAGATGAAGCAAGATTACGGACCAGGTGAGTCTCTGCATGCTCTTCGGGTGATCTCTTCAGACTCTCTTCCGAATAGAAACGAAGGTTCTCCAGAAGCAAGATGTCACCCTTTTTCATCTTCCCGATCTCATTTCTGGCGTGGCTACCGAAGATATCATCAATATACTTGATCTCCCTTCCCATCAGCTCTGAAAGTTTCTCCTTATGGGCCTCCATGGTCGTGAAATCCTTTCCCCCGGGCCTACCCTGGTGAGACATTAAAACTGCCTTTGAATCCTTCAGACCTTCGAGTGTCTCCAGATGACTTCTAAATCTCTTATCGTCAAGAATAGCCCCATCCTTAATCGGAGAATTCAGATCCAATCGGACCAAGACTACTTTATCCTTGAGTTCGGCATCACTCATCGTCAAATATTCCATATAATCCCCCATAACTTCGATCAGATAGTTTGATATACTAGGGGATAAAAACTTTGTTATCATTACGGGATTCTTGAGGCCGGGTTGGGTATGGTATATGAATGATTGTGGGTAAAACGAACCTTCGATCGGTAATATCATGATCAGATAACGCAAGGTTTAAGAAAGATTATGTTTACGTTGTGATAGGAATGAGCAAACATCAAAAGAGAATATCGGCGCCTAGAAGCTGGGCAATAAAGAGGAAAGAACATTATTGGACAGTAAAGCCGAGTCCAGGGCCGCATCCTATAGAGCACTCGGTTCCACTGCTTTTGGTATTGAGGGATTTTCTAGGGCTTGCGGATAGCAGTAAGGAAGCAAAGAAGATACTCAACGAAGGGAAGATAATGGTCAACGGTAAAGTGGTAAATGATTATAAGCTCCCTGTAGGGATATTTGATATAATATCCATACCACTTAATGAAAAGCACTATAGAGTCCTTACCGATAACAGGGGGAGATTGACAATCACCCAGATAAGAGAGGAAGATGCCAAGTCCAAGCTTTGCAGGGTAAATAATAAAACCACGGTCAAAGGTGGAAAGACCCAGCTCAATATGCACGATGGAAGAAATATCATATCTTCTGAGGATATCAAGACAAAGGACTCAGTCATCATATCGATACCTGATAATGAAGTTATGGAGAGATATCCCTTTAAAGAGGGTAGCTATGCTATGGTGATGGGTGGTAGGCATTCAGGAGAGGTAGGTGTTATCAAATCGATCAAGGTACTGAAGAGATCTTCTCCAAATCTTGTATCTATTACGCATGGTGAGAATGAGATTGATACTATCGAGGACTATGTCTTTGTTGTGGGCGAAGACAAAGTCGAGCTTGATCTCAAGGGTATAACCGCTTGACCATGGACATCTATGAGAAGGTGATCGATCTCGCCAAAAGGCGAGGTTTTCTATGGCCATCCTTTGAGCTATATGGTGGAGTGGCAGGTTTTTATGATTACGGGCCACTTGGTACCCTTCTCAAGAGACAGATTGAGTCGAAGTGGAGGAACCTCTACATTATACAAGAGGGTTTCTTTGAGATCGACACTCCAACAGTAAATCCGGAGGATGTCTTTGTTGCTTCAGGGCATGTAGGTGGATTTACTGATCCGGTTGTTCAGTGTACAAAATGCCAGGGAGTCTTCAGGGCGGATCACCTGATAGAGTGCAAAGAGGTACCCGCAAGGGAAGAGATCCAGGAACTTCTCAGGAAATCAAACGTCAAATGCCCGGATTGTAAGGGAGAACTTGGGGGAATTGACGAAGCGACACTGATGTTTAATACTTCGATTGGTCTCAATAGAAGGGGATATCTGAGACCAGAGACTGCACAGGGAATATTCATAGATTTTAATAGGCTTCTTAGGTTTTACAGAGAACATCTTCCCTTTGGAGTGATCCAGGTGGGTAGAGCTTATCGAAATGAGATTTCACCGAGGCAAGGCGTAATAAGGTTGAGAGAATTTACCCTTGCTGAAGCCGAGATCTTTGTTGATCCGAGAGACAAATCACATTCAAGGTTTCATGAAGTGGAGGGTATGAAACTCACTCTCCTCTCGATGGATCATAAAGAGAAGAGTATGACGATAGGTGAAGCTGTAAAGGAGGGTGTTGTTGCAAATGAGTTTATTGGATATTATATGGCCAGAACATACCAGTTTTTGATGGGTATTGGCCTCTTGAGTGATAAGGTCAGATTCAGACAGCACCTTGAGGACGAGCGTGCCCACTACGCTACCGACTGCTGGGATGCTGAAGCTTACTCCGAGAGATTCGGATGGGTTGAGATTGTTGGTATTGCTGACAGGACGAACTATGACCTAAGCTCACACTCGAGGATATCTCAGATCGATCTGAATGTACTTATACCATATGACGAGCCGAAGGTGATTGAGAGACAGGTCTTAAAGCCAGATATGAGTAAGATAGGGCCTCTTTATAAAGGAAAAGCTGGTAAGATTCTTGAAAAACTAAAATCACTCACTTCAGAGGATATTAAAAGCGATCCTGTTGTGTTAGAGCTAGATGGTGAGAAGATCTCAATAGACAAGAGCCTAATCAGTACCGAGACCATCGAAGAGACCATCGCAGGGGAGACCGTTGTACCACATGTTGTCGAACCATCATACGGCATAGATCGTATCTTTTACCTCCTCCTGGAGCATTCATATCATGAAGAAGTGGTAGAAGAAGAGACTCGTACAGTTCTTAGATTTGCAAGTGGGATGTCACCGGTAAAAGTTGCAGTTCTGCCACTTTTGTCAAGGGATGAATTGATAAAAAAAGCTCAAGAGGTAGTAGTAATCCTGAAATCAAGAGGAATTCTTGTTGAGTATGATGAGAGCGGGACGATAGGTCGGAGGTATAGGAGGCAGGACGAGATAGGAACGCCTCACTCGATCACTATTGATTATGATACTCTTGATGATGGTACTGTAACACTTAGAGACAGAGACTCTATGAAACAGAAACGCATCAAGATATCCGATCTGAAAGAGATCGTCCTGAATTAACAGAGAGTATCATATCCCGGCACTTTAAGCGCATGGTTTATCAGATAAATTGCATCATCCAGTGTCACGGACCCGTTTCCATCAATATCGGCTGCTTCCTCATCTATCTCTTCATATCCGATCACGCGTAGTACGTAATTTGCAAGATATATACCATCTCCGAGATCGACCGAACCATCACCGTTGACATCCCCTAGGCTTATTACCGTCGATCCCCCACTGGTCGAACTCTCGTTCAATTGCGCATCTTCATCCGCTGCACCTGCTACAAGCACAGCTCCAAAAACGATTACGATAAAAAAGAAACCAGCAAGTAAAGCTACTATGCAACTATCTTTAATTCTAATATGTCTATTCAACTCACCCATCCCCATCTTAGGTCATCCTTCAATAAACACATAGTAGTACAACAATAACAGTAATAAAGTTATTGCACAGATGGATCTTAAAACCTTTGAAATTATCATGCCAGATGAGAAGTCTTTTGAGGGGTTACATCGACGTAATATGGGATCAAATCCCAATTGAGGTGCTGAGTATAATGGACTCAAATGAAGATATCAGATTTAATGGCACTGACCGGTACTTCCTATCCCCTGAACTTGGGACGATGGTAAATATTGCACTGGCAATGGATAAACCGCTACTCCTTATGGGTGAGGCAGGTACCGGAAAGACGCAACTAGCATTCGAAGTCGCCCGTGCTCTTAACATGAAGATCTATGTGGCGAGGTGTAAGTCAACGATGAAAGGGGAGGAGATGTGCTACGACCATGACACTGTGGCAAGACTTTACGAGTCAAGATTCGGATCGGAAGAGACCGGAAGAGACCCTGCAAAATTCGATGACTATATCGTATACGGCCCGATAGGAAAAGCGTTTCGATCGGATGAGAAGGGTATAATACTTCTTGACGAGATAGATAAGACCGAGTCCGATGTACAGGATAACCTCCTCGATATCTTGGAAGCCTATGAATTCACAATCAGGGAGATTGATCGGATTATAAAAGCAAAGAACAAGCCATTTATTGTAATCACAAGTAACGCAAAGAGGGAGCTATCTGATCCTTTCCTCAGAAGATGCTACTGTCATTACATCGATTTTCCAACCCCTGAAGAGATGAAGCATATTGTATCTTTGCACTATCCCGGAATAAATGAAAGGTTGGTTCAGACGGCACTAGGAATGTTTTATGATTTAAGAGAACAGGGCTTTGAGAAAGCTCCTGCGA
>JAXHUQ010000039.1:0-14939 GCA_034189535.1 Halobacteriota archaeon
AGAGGATGGAAATGCAACATCAATCATCTTGAACTTTCTTTCTTTGAATTCGCCCATCATGAGATAATTATTTATGTGGCTTGTACATCATTAATATTGTGAAAAGAATTTGTATTATTGGTTGACCGGTAGGGGTTTATCTTGTTATTCTATTTTCTTAACTGATTCATGTGCTCAATACGCTTCTCTATGAGTTCCTTCTTTCCTATATCGTGTCTACAATGGATATTGCCAGAAATTTTTGACAAAGCTTCTTCGGCTTTAACTTCAGCCTCCTTTATTGTATCTGCTATCCCTACCACTGCAAGGGATCTCGATGATGTCGTGTAAATATCCCCTCCTTCCTCGTTTACGCTGGCATAGAAGAGCAGAGCATTTTTTATATCATCTATCTTCAGCTTGGCGTTCTTCACAGGGTTCTCAGGATACCCTCCGGGCACAACATATTTACAGACAGTCGCAAGATTCTCAAAATCTGCTTTATGGAGATTGCCATCGACGATACCTTCCGATATATCAATAAAATCGGTCTTCAGAAGTGGGAGTACGTTCATGGCCTCAGGATCTCCGAACCTACAGTTGAACTCGATGATGTAGGGACCACGCTCTGTTAAGATGAACTGTCCGTACAAAATTCCTTTATAATACTCTCCGGTTTCTTCTTTTATTGCATTTATTGTCTCTTTCATTATTTTCAAGCATTTTTCATATTCTGAATCATCTATAAATGGTAACAAATGATTTGAGTCAGAATATGAGCCCATACCGCCGGTATTTGGTCCTACATCACCTTCGTATGCCCTTTTGTGGTCCTGAACAAGAGGCATCGGAACTAAAGTTTTACCATCGGTGAACGCCTGAATTGTACACTCCTCTCCAATCAACCTCTCCTCAAGAACGACAATACTCACACCACCGATCTTATCCTCGATCACCTCTGAAGCGTACTTCTTAGCATCGGCGGAGTTATTCAGTTGTTCTCCCATTATTTTGACACCTTTGCCACCGGTCAGTCCGACTGGCTTTACCACGATATCTCTTCCGATTGTATCTATAAAGTCGGCTGCCTCTGATGTATCTGAAAAGATACCAAATTTTGGACTTCCAGAGATGCGATATTTCTCCATAAGATTTCTACAGAAGCTCTTGTCACACTCTATCTGTGCTGCTGCCTTTGTTGGGCTTGCGACTCTTATTCCCTTGTTTTCGAGAGAGTCGGTTACTCCCACATTGAGTGGGGCTTCGGGGCCAACTATTGCGATATCTATCTTATTTGAGGTTGCATACTCAGAAATCTTCTCGGAATCAGTAACATTGCCAATCAGAAAGTCCTCACACACACTAGCTATCCCCGGGTTTCTGTTCCCCATTACAGCGTATAAATTTGGGTCTTTTGTGCCATTTTTTATGGCATAAACGATGCTGTGCTCCCTAGCCCCGCCACCAACAATCAAGACATTCATACAAGGGACTAACCCACGTAGCAGAAAAGTTTGTCTATTTTATTCAGTCTCAAGAGTGTTACCATACCTTTACGAAACTGTATGTTTTCTCTTTACTCTTTGCGAGTTTGAAGAAGCCTTTCTCAGTCATCCCCAAGATAATATTCTCTTCCTCCATATGATGGTCACTGAACGAGAGAACTCCGTTAGGTTTCAACACTCTGTAAAGTTCTTTTTGTACATCATATCTCTTCTTGAGGTAATGAAAGACATCGTATAACAAGATGATGTCTATACTATTGTCATCAAGTCCTGTTTCACAACTTGAAAGGATAGTCTTGATATTCGTAAGCCTCATCTTTGAGATCCTATTTTGAAGACTCTCAATTGCCAAGGGATGGATATCAAGAGCAAAGACTTTTCCCTCCGTTCCAACCATCTCGGAGCAAGCGATAGAGTAACTACCCGGACCACAACCAAAATCAAGGACATACGATCCTGGCTCAATTAAGACCTCTTGAAGCGTATTTCTTGGTGGTGTGAAGATGTCTCGAAACCTGAAGAGAAACTCCATCATCCTGAAACCAAAATTGCTCATCGGTCCATCCACCGCGAACTCTCCTTTTGTAATTCACTATCTCAGATATCCTCTAAGGGGGCACTACGAGAGTTTTTAATTTTGAAACAATAATTTATTGAGCCTGGAACTGCTCACCGCCGCTACTTCCACCGATTGCCTCACGTATTTGTTGCTGAAGCTGCTGGAAGCGTTTTTGAATTCTTTCTTCCTGCCTCTCAAGGGTTTTGAGTCTCAGTTCAAAAGTCTCCTTCTTCTCGGACAGATCGGTCGAAACCTCCTGCTTATCGGACTTTATAAAGAGCTCTCCGATGTTTCTGTACATGACAGACGATTCATCCAGCTTTTCAATCTCTTCCAAAGCCATCTCAACTTCTTTTAGGACCATCTCCATCTGAGACTTTTGAGAAGATAATGCCTGTGCCTGTTGTTGTACTTGTTGCAGCTGTGCCAATTGATTCTGAACCTGTGGTGATATCTCATTCAATTTTTATCTCTCCGTTTTTTATAAGCATGATGACAAGCTTTATACTTAAGTAGGCCAAAGAGTGCACATATTACTTAAACCTATGTAAAGCTTTTAGGAGAGTGGAGAGATAACATGCAACAAATGGGGCCTCAGATGGCATATGATAGGGCGATTACTGTTTTCAGCCCTGATGGTAGACTCTTTCAGGTAGAATATGCAAGAGAGGCTGTAAAAAGAGGGACCACTGCTATTGGTGTAAAATGTAAGGAGGGAGCAGTCCTTGCAGTGGATAAGAGAGTGGTTTCACGTTTATTAGAAGTATCATCTGTAGAGAAGCTGTTTCAGATTGATGATCATATAGGTGCGGCAACATCCGGTCTGGTGGCTGATGCAAGATCACTGATCGACAAGGCTAGAGTTGATGCGCAGGTCAATAGGCTGAGATACGACGAGAAGATTGGTGTGGAACCTCTTGCGAAGAGTATCTGCGATTATAAGCAAGCATTTACCCAGTATGGCGGTCTTAGGCCGTTCGGTACGGCACTCATAATTGCAGGTGTGGACAATGGTAATGTTAGGTTGTTCGAGACTGATCCGAGTGGCGCTCTTCTGGAGTATAAGGCAACTGGTATTGGCTCAGGGAGATCTGCTGTGATGGAAGTATTCGAGGAGCAGTATGATGAGAATATCGACCTGGAAGGCGGAATCTTGCTCAGTCTAGAGGCATTATACAAAGCTACGGAAGGTAGGTTTGACACACCAACGGTTGAGGTTGGGGTCGTGGAGCTAGAGACCAAAAGATTCAGACGACTCGAAGTAAGCGAACTTGAAGGGTATGTAAATACAATCAAGGAGAGGCACGCCTCGGAAGAGAATAAAGAATGATCTTATGAGTAATCTTGACGATGCTGTAATTGCCAGACTGAAAAAAGGTGGAAGATTCGAGATTTTGGTCGACCCTAATAGTGCACTTGCTTTCAAGAAGGGTGAGGGAATAGATATCGAAGATGTTCTGGCAGTTGAGGATGTCTTTGAGGATGCTCATAAAGGCGATAGAGTTCCTGAAGAAGATCTCTTGAGGGCCTTTAAAACAACAGATGTCCTTGAGATTGCAAAGAAGATTATATTAAACGGGGATATACAGCTTACAACCGATCAACGTAAGAAGATACTGGAACAGAAGAAGAATAAAGTGATAAATATAATTGCGACAAATGCGATAAATCCTCAGACGAATACTCCACACCCTCCGTCAAGAATTGAAAGGGCTATTGAGGAAGCTGGCGTTCATATTGATATATTTAAGAGTACGGAAGATAGCGTTAAAGAGGTGATGAAGAAGATTCGCCCCCTTTTACCAATCCGGTTTGAGGAGGTGGAGGTAGCCGTTAAGGTATCTGCGGAATATGCAGCAAAATCTTATGGCGACATTCGCAGCTTTGGGCAGTTGGTAAAAGAAGAGTGGCAGAATGATGGATCTTGGATAGGTGTGGTGAAAATTCCTGCAGGTATCCAAGAAGATTTCTATTCCCTCATAAATCACCTCACCAGGGGAGAGGCAGAAACGAAGTTGTTGAAATAGGAGAAAAGAGATGATAGACAAGAAGATCGCTATACCTGGAGATTTAATCTCAGACGATCCCGGTAGATCAGGAGACGGGACATATATAGAGGATGGAAGGGTATATGCCTTAAATTATGGCGTGGTAATGGATTCTCGTGATAAGATAAGGATAGTCCCATTCGGTGGAAAATACTTCCCCTCATATGGAGATGTTGTAATTGGGGCTATCTCTGATATCTCATTTTCAAATTGGAAAGTTGATATCTGCTCTGCATACGATGCACTTTTGCACGTCTCCGAACATCCGGAGAGGGTCAATTTTTCCGAGCTTGATAAGTATATTCAGATCGGTGAGCTGATTGTTGCAAGAATCACCGATGTAGATCCTACGATGAAGATTGAGCTCACGCTCAGGGATAGGGGTCTTGGGGTTCTCAGGGGTGGAAGAACCTTGAAGGTATCACATTCAAAGATCCCAAGACTGATCGGAAGATCCGGATCTATGATAAATATGCTGAAGAAAGAGTGCCAATGCTCGATACTCGTCGGTAAGAACGGCAGGATTTGGGTAGATGGTGGGGAAAAAAATATGGATCTCGCAATGAGGGCGATATTGAAGATTGAGGAAGAGGCGCATACATCCGGCCTAACGGACAGGATGTCGGAATTTTTAAAAGATGAAAAGTGAGGAGTGGAAGAATGAAAGGAGTACCAGATAAACTCATCAATGATGGAATAAGATTGGATGGAAGAAAGGCAGATGAACTGAGGCCGATAAAGATTGAAGCAGGAGTTTTGGGGAGGGCAGACGGATCTTGCTATCTTGAACTAGGTAATAACAAAGTTTTAGCAGCTGTTTATGGTCCGCGGGAGGTTCACCCGAGACATCTTCAGCGCCCAACTGAGGCTCATATCAAGTTTAGATATAACATGGCTTCTTTCTCTGTGGATGAACGAAAGAGGCCAGGACCAGACAGGAGGAGTATAGAGGTCTCTAAAGTCAGCAGAGAATCGCTTGAGCCAGTGATACTGAAGGAGAACTTCCCTAGGGCTGGGATTGATATATTTGTAGAGATTCTTCAGGCAGATGCCGGAACAAGGACAGCAGGTATCAACGCTGCTTCGGTGGCCCTTGCAGATGCAGGTATACCGATGAAAGGCATGGTCTCTTCGTGTGCTGTTGGGAAAGTGGATGACACAATAGTTCTGGACCTGATGAAGGAAGAGGACAACTATGGACAGGCAGATATGCCCCTTGCAATAGTCTCAAAAGATGAACGAATTACGATGCTTCAGATGGATGGCCATCTTACAAAAGAGGAGTTCTCAACCGGACTCAGGATGGCAATCGAAGGTTGTAAAAAGATATACGATGTGCAGAGAAAGGCCCTGATCGATGCTCAGGCGATATAGCATTTCCACTTCGCCTCGTACGTAAATCCGTCTTGTCAAAAAAGTGGTGTATATGCATCCCACGCTGATGAATAAAGGCACCAAAGGTGACGCTCTATCGGGAAAGACGATACTTCTAGGTGTTACCGGAAGTATTGCAGCAGTAAAGACAGTGGAACTTGCTAGGTCACTCATCCGTAGAGGTGCCGAAGTATATGCCGTTATGACTGATGCCGCGCAGACACTAATTCATCCTTATGCACTTGAGTATGCGACAGGGCATCAAGTGATATGCAAGATAACAGGCGGCATTGAGCATGTCGAGTTTCTTGGGGTCGGCGGTGCCGCCGATCTCTTCTTAATAGCCCCTTCAACGGCAAATACTATAGGAAAGATCGCTAACGGAATAGACGACTCAACAGTGACGACATTCGCCGGAACAGCTCTTGGGTCCAAGACCCCAATAATGATTGTCCCTGCCATGCATGAATCCATGTATGACCACCCGATCATACTTCAAAACATTGAGAGGCTAAAGGAAATCGGTATAACCTTCGTCGGTCCGAGAATCGAGGATGGGATTGCTAAGATTGCCAATATTGATGACATCGTATTGAATGTTGAGAGGGCTTTCTCGCCTAGGCTGCTGAGAGGAAAGAAGATTCTTATCACATCCGGTGCTACTAAAGAATCAATCGATCCGATAAGAATAATCACAAACAAAAGCTCGGGAAAGACGGGAAATGAACTTGCAATGGAGGCTTACAAGCAGGGTGCGGATGTAACGCTCATCCATAGTGGCCACCTAGGTCAAGAGGGGATAAAAGAGGTCTATGTTGAGAGCTCTTCGGATATGGTAAATGCTGTCTTGAGTGAGTTGAAAAGTGGCTATGATGCATTGATAAGTGCCGCAGCGATATCCGATTTTACCCTTGAAACGACAGATAATTATAAGATCAAATCCGGTAAACCAATCTCACTTGATCTTGTACCCACAAGAAAACTCCTTGTTGAGGTAAAGAAGAGCTACCCTGATGTGAAGCTCGTCGGATTCAAGGCAGAGGTTGGTGTGAGTAGAAGTGCACTTACAGGAAGAGCCAAATCGCTCATGAGATCGAACGATCTTGAGTTCATCGTTGCAAATGATGTCGGAGAAGGTGGGATGGGAACTGAGGATAACGATGTCTTAATAATCACTCCTGATGGTGTAAAAGAAGTAAAAGGCCCAAAAAATGTGATTGCAAAGGAGATAATCATCTCACTTTGCGAAAGGTTATAAATTATTATCTTGGGTAGTTTATACGTAATCGCTCGGTTTTGGCATCTCCATTTTTAATCCTTTTCTCTTTCTGATATCAAGTATTATATCAGTTAAAAGGTTTTGTGGAATCGGCTCGAAACCTGATTGTTCGGTGCTCCATATGGCCCTTCCTTCGGTTGCAGACCGAAGATCACCTGCAAATCCGAACAACTCGGCAACTGGTGCTTTTGACTTTATGATGCTCATGTCACCTTCGGTTCCCATATCCTGGATCTGCCCTCTTCTACCTTGGATCTCTTTTGTCGCATTACCCATCTGTGTCTGTGGCACTTGCACAAATACATTCTGTATAGGTTCAAGGAATGTTGGATTTGCCATGAGGATGGCTGCTTGGATCGCCTGACGAACCGCAGGAATGACCTGCGCAGGACCTCTGTGTATCGCATCCTCATGCAGTTTTACATCCATCAGTTTGACCTTTATGCTCTGGCATTTCTCTTTTGCAAGGGGTCCATGAGTTGTCGCCTCCCTGAATCCTTCCAGAACAAGTTCCATTGTCTCGTTCAGATATTGAACCCCTTTTGTCATATCAACAAAGAGATTTGCTTCATGCATAGCCTTGATCTTCTTCGCCTCTTCTTTATCCATACCTTTCTCCATAAACATACCTCTCCTCTCAACCTCGGGCATATTCATGGAGACATCGCCAGATTTTATCAGGTGAACAACCTCATCACTGAGTGGTTCGACCTCGATGTAGAATCTGTTGTGCCTGTTTGGGGATTTTCCTTCAACAGGCCCTGCATGACTCTGAACCGTCTCTCTGTAAACAACAATAGGCGGGGATGTAACAATCTTTATATTCTTGTCATGCTCAATTCTATAAGTTACAATCTCAAGATGAAGTTCCCCCATACCTGATACCAGATGTTCACCTGTCTCTTCATTTATCTCCACATTGAGTGTGGGATCTTCCTTCGAATACTGTCTGAGTACCTCAATCAGTTTTGGAAGATCCTTCATCGATTTTGCTTCAACCGCAACGGTAACAACAGGTTCGCTCACATGTTTTATATCCTCGAAAGATTCCATATCGGTAGACGAAACCGTCGATCCCACAAAGGCATCCCTAAGTCCGGTGATTGCAACAATATTTCCAGAGGGGATATTATCAACCTCTACTCTGTCCGCACCCATAAAGACCCCTACCTGCTGAATCCTGTTGGGTTTTGGCATCCCTGAAATTTTGAGCTCTTGGCCTCTCTGTAGCGTACCGCTGAATAGCCTACCAGTAGCAACCTCTCCTGCATGCGGATCGGTCGATATATCTGTGACCATCAAAGCAACAGGACCCTTGGGATCACACTTCACCATCCCTTGCCCTACATCACTCTCTTTATCACCGTGCCAGATGATACCTATCCTGTTCTTCTGAGCTTCTAGTGGGTTCGGGAGGTGTTTGATAACCATATCCAAAACAACTTCATGGAGCTGGCATTTTTCTGCAAGTTCCTTCATAGCATTTCTTTTACAGTAATCATAAACTTCATTGAATCCGAATCCGCTCTTCTTCATAGAGGGAACACTGACCGCCCAGTTGTAAAGTGCAGAACCAAAAGCAACTCTACCATCGGCTGCATCCAATTTGTTCTTTGAATAGTTGGCTCCATCCATCCCTTTGATGAGTTTGTTGACATGGTCTATTACGCTTCCCAGTCGTATCTGCATATCTTGTTTGTCTATCTTCAGTTCATTTATCAATCGATCCACTTTATTTACAAAGAGTATCGGTTTTACATTCTCTTTTAATGCCTGTCTTAGCACGGTCTCAGTCTGTGGCATAGTCCCTTCAACCGCATCGACCACAACTATCGCACCATCGACCGCCCTCATTGCCCTGGTGACATCGCCTCCAAAGTCAACGTGGCCTGGTGTATCAATCAGATTAATTAGATATTCCTTTCCTTCATATTCGTGAACCATCGAAACATTCGCTGCATTTATCGTAATTCCCCTTGCCTGTTCCTGTTCATCGAAATCCATGAAGAGCTGCCTACCTGCAAGTTCCTTTGATATCATGCCGGCTCCGGCTAGGAGGTTATCTGTTAAAGTCGTCTTTCCGTGATCTATGTGCGCGACGATGCCTATATCCCGAATCATATCCGGTTTATTCATCAGTTCGTTCACACGTTCAACCATCTTCTTTTTTACTGCCATAGAATATCACTCGTTGATTTTGATATTTTTCAATTCCATCGAAGAGATTTATAATCTCAATTCCCTAATACATATAAGACTATCCTTTTATTATATCTGGCTTGTGGAATCCGATTTTATAAATGAAGCCTATATGTCCACCATCAATATTTGAAAGTACCTTGTATTATGGGTTAAATCATCCCACGTCTTTAAGGTTTGTGGTGTGCCTTCCAAGAATTTCCGGACAATGCTTATAGATCCGGTGTAATATCTATAGATTACATTAGCCCCTCCTCCATAAGTACTTTTGTTATGAATAGGCCCTTACCTACCCCACTAGTTATGGAAAATTACCAAATCAATTGTAAGGCATTTTACTCAAACTTCTTTCAACCTCTCAAGTATAATCGCCGGACAGATCCTGTGAACTCCCTTTATCTTTCCTATCTTCTCGGATATCAAAACAGACAATTCTCTCCCGTCCCGAGTCCATATCTCGCTCATAATCATATGGTCTCCAGTAGAAGTTGCCACGAACTGAACCTTATCAATCTCAGCCATACTCTTTGCGGCCTCGAGAAACATTGAAGGTTCGACATCCAGACCCACAATAGAAACTGTATTATATCCCATCTTGGATGGATCTACAAGGATTGTATACTTCTTTATTACACCATCATTTTCTAGCGCTTGCACTCTGTTTCTAATTGTGGATTCACTGACACCAAGTTTCTGGGCAATCTCTGTAAAAGGAGTTCTTGAGTTCTCCCTCAAGGCCTCAATTATCTTTCTATCCTTTTCGTCCATGGTCTACCTCTCTGCGATATTCGCAGTTTTTTTGTAATTGCAACGAATATCCTAGCGTAATTATATATACCCGTATCATTATATAAGCATATCGGAGGAAATTATAGTTAAAAAAGTGAAAAAATTGCGATTGACCTCAAATAAATTTATATAGTATGAATAAATGATACATTTCTAAATTCATTTGAGTTCGTGGGCATTGAAGAGGGCAAAAATGAATTATTGCACGTTAGTTTGCGTGTGGAGGTGAAAGATATGGGAGTATCGAAGATAGGTGAAAAATATAAATGCGAAATCTGTGGAAATGAAGTTGAAGTAACGAAAGTTGGTGGCGGTGAACTCTACTGCTGCGGTGAAGAGATGAGTCTGATAGGGTAACATTATCGGAGGATCAATGAGTTTTAATGAAATTATAAACAGCCCGGATAAAGAGGGTAAGGAGAAACACATACCAGTTATTGAGTCACCTGATAAAGTAAAGAGTGACGAATGGTTTGAAGTTACTGTGGTTATTGGAAAGGATGTGGCACATCCGAACACGCTCGAGCACCATATAGAAGGAATAGCCCTTTATTATAAAGAGGACGGTGACAAGCTTGCATATAAGCTTGCAGAATTCTCGCCCATTCCTGTACACACAGACTCACGTGTCACTTTCCGTGTTAAAATTGGTAGCTCTGGAAAGTTGCACGCCATTTCAAGTTGTAATATACATGGAATATGGGAATCTGAAAAGGAGATAAAGCTAAATTAAATTTTAAAAAATAATATATGGGGTATAATGAACAAGAGTGTATTAGTAATCGTATTAGCGGTTGCATTAATTTTTTTGGTCGGGGTAGTTGTCGCGGAAGATATTAAATCTTCAGATTTCACTGATCCTTTTGTCTGTGGCGAATGTCACGCAGAAATATACAAACAGTGGGAAGGATCGCTGCATGCGATATCGTACATTGATCCGTTGTATCTGAGCCTGGAAGAAACAGCATCGGAAGAGACGGATGGACTTACAGACGAGTACTGCACGAGGTGTCACACGCCAATAGGTGTTCTATCGGGAGAGGTTCCGCCCATTGGGCTTGACAACCCGAATCTAAGTGAAATATCTGAAAAGGGGATATCATGCGACTTCTGTCATAGCGTCAACGCAAGCACAGGAATCGGAAACGGTGCATTCTTGGTCTCACCTGATGGGACGAAACGCGGACCACATGAAGATTCCACATCACCTTATCATGGAACTGCTTACTCTGAGCTTCATACAAAAGCAGAGTTCTGTGGCATGTGTCATGATGTTTATCATCAGGTGAACAATCACCCAATTGAGACCACCTACACAGAATGGAAGGAGGGGCCTTACAACACCGGAGATGAAGCGACAACCACATACTGCCAAGACTGTCACATGACTCCAGGTATAACAAAATATGAGGCAAATCCGGGAAAGAGTGCACTCACAGGGCCTGAGAGGGAACATATTTACACTCACTACTTCGTTGGAGGAAACTCAGTCTTACCAGGGCTACTTGATTCTGAAGTCCACGAGAAGATGGCGCAAGAGAGGTTGAAATCTGCTGCCACACTTGAGCTTACGATCCCAGAAGCAGGAGCAGGAGATGAGGCTGAGATAAAAGTTAAGGTAACAAATGTTGGAGCAGGACATAAACTTCCGACAGGACTTACGGAAGCGAGAGAGATCTGGATCGAACTTGTAGCAGTTGATTCTTCAGGTAAAGAGTTGTTCCACTCGGGTGCACTCGATGAAGAGGGAAATGTTGACCCATCTGCAGTGATGTACCACACTGTTCTAGGAGATGCGAGCGGGGAACACACAATTAAAGTATGGGAGGTCGAATCCACAATCTCCGACAACAGAATTCCACCGAAGGAATCAAGGGTAGAAAGCTATACCTTCATTATCCCCACGGACGCTGAACTTCCGATAACAATCGATGCTAAGCTGAACTACAGGTCTGCATCGCAGGAGCTTCTTGACACCCTATTGGGCGAGGAAACTTTCATTTCACCCATTGCAGTAATGGCTTCTGCTGAAAAGGAGATCGGATCTGTTGGTGGAGACTCAGAGCAGTCTACACCGGGATTTGAGTTTGCACTTGCATTTTCGGGAATGATTGCCATGGCTTTGCTACTCTATAGAAAGAGGAGGTGAGAAAGATGGCAATAGACCCAATATGTAAGATGGAAGTGGACGAGAAGACGGCGACGCTCAAGAGCGAGTATAAGGGCAAAACATACTACTTCTGTGCACCCGGATGTAAAAAAACGTTTGAAGAAGATCCAGAGAAGTATGTATAATTTCCAAGGAGATAGATATTGAAAAATTCGGAGTGAATGATAAATGTTGAGTGAAAGTATGCAAAAAGCGCTGAATAATCAAGTCAATCGAGAGATTTTTTCGGCCTATTTATATATGTCAATGTCAGCCCACAGCACATACATTGGGCTAAAAGGATTTGCGAATTGGTTCATGGTACAGTACCAAGAGGAGATGGTCCATGCGATGAAGATCTATGACTACATAAATGACCAGGGTGGTAGGGTCAAGCTTCAGGCAATTGAAGAGCCTGCTTCTGAGTTTGAATCGCCACTTGATATGTTTGAGAAGACTCTGAAACATGAGCAGTATATTACGGAAAGTATCAACGAGATTGTGGATCTTGCAATCGAAGAGAAGGACCATGCGACAAACATATTCATGCAGTGGTATGTAACCGAGCAGATCGAAGAGGAAGGTAATGATAATGAGATAATCTCAAAACTGAAGCTCATCGGAGATGATGGAAATGGGCTTTTGATGCTTGATAATGAACTTGTGTTGAGGGTATTTATACCACCAACAGAGAAAATATCAGGTGTGCAGGTTGGGCAAGCACAATGAAAGGTGAAAATATGGCAGATAGAAAAAAGGCACTTGAGACTGCAATCAAGCTCGAGGAAGATGGAAAGGAGTTCTATTTAAAGTCAGCAGAAAAGGCGAGTAAGACTTTTGCAAACGACATATTCAAATATCTTGCAGAAGTCGAAGACAAGCACATAGAGGTAGCAAAGAGCATATATGACAATTTAAAAAGTGATGATAAGTGGCCAAAGCTTGTGATTCCACCTGAGAAAGAGATCGACATAATCTCTATCTTTCCAAAAGATCTGGATATTGCAGGTGAAACTGTTTCAGGGATAATAGAAGCCCTCGATGTCGGTATCTCGATGGAGGAGAAGAGTATCAAGTTTTATGATGAACTCTCGGAGAAAGCAACCGATCCATTTGAGAAGAGATTCTATATCACACTCTCGCGTGAGGAACGTGGGCATTACCTCGTGCTAACAGACTCAAAGGATTATATAGAGGACCCCGCCGGATGGTTCAATCTGAGAGAGGGTTTCAGACTCGATGGTTGAATAAAATTTGGATTGGGTTAGAGGTTGGGATTGTGGACAAATGGGAGTATTCTATAACAAGAGATACTATTGGGCGAAAAGAGAATGTATTTGAATGTGGTTTGAATGGAAGTTGCTTTGTTCACGATTTTATCGAGAGCGAGCTTCTGGAGATCCTTAATAACAAGGGAGAAGAAGGCTGGGAGCTGATCCACATTGGATATCATTACCCGGATGTCTTGGGTGTATGGAAGAGAAGATTAGAATAGAGAGTAGGTGACTAATACAACTCTTCTTTTTTTATATGTTTTAAAACGGATAAATTAGGGTGTAATAGGAGGTGAATAATTATGAAATGTGACATGTGCGGCGCTGAAACAACTGATTCATACGACTTTGGCGGTCAAAAAGTCTGTGAAGATTGTTACTTTAAAAAAGAAGCGTTAAAGGAAGAACCACATAAATGCGGCGAGAGATAATTTTTATTTTTAGGTGAATAATGGAAAAGAATGAGATAAAATGGCTTGAATGGGAGAAAGAATCGATAGATACTGCAAAACGGCTAGATAAGCCAATCCTTCTCAAGATTGGCGCCACATGGTGCCATTGGTGCCATGTGATGGACGATACGACCTACTCTGATCCCCAGGTTATTGAATCAGTAAATAGTGACTTCGTTCCGATAAGTATAGACAATGATAGTAGGCCGGACGTAAATGAAAGGTACAATATGGGTGGATGGCCTACTACTGCATTTCTCACTCCAGAGGGTACAGTCATCACCGGTGGTACCTACATCCCACCGGAGGATTTTTTGAGTATATCAAGGCAAGTAACTACATACTACAAGGAGAATAAAGGTAAAATTGGAATAAATAATGGAAATATACCATTAAAAACAGCAAAAAAGGAAAATATTGGATGGAATATAGTAGAAGAGATATTAGGCGAGGTTATTGATGCTTTTGATCCCGATTACGCAGGTTTTGGTAGATCACAGAAGTTCCCTCACCCTGACCAGATCGATCTTCTCTTACTTCACTTCGGAAGATCAGGAGATCTGGCATCAAAAGGAGCAGCTGTTTTAACACTTGATGCAATGATTAATGGTGAGATCTGGGACGACTCAAAAGGGGGATTCTACAGATATGCTACACAGAGGAACTGGAGAAAACCACACTTCGAGAAGATGCTAGAGGACAACTCAAAGCTGCTCATGGTATATCTTGACGGTTACACCCTCACAAGAGATGATAGATATCTTACCACTGCAGCTAGCATAAGGGATTTCCTTGTTGCCGAGCTTTTTGATGGTGCTTTCATGGGTAGTGTCGATGCCGATTCAAAGAAGGTAGACCAAAGGATATTTACAAATTGGAACGGGATGGCAATCAAAGCCCTAACTAAGCTCTTTGAGATATCAGGGGATACTTCCGCTCTTGATTATGCAATAGAAGCATCTGAGAACGTTATTGAAAATTCTTGCGAGGAGGGTAAAGGCGTTGTCCATGAAAAGGACTTGAAAGACGGAAAACTAAAGCTTTTAACCGACCATATCTGGTTTGCAAGCGCACTAACAGCCCTTTTTGCAGTTACTGGTGAGAATAGGTACCTTGAGACATCACTTGATATTACAGATTACGCGCTAAAAGAGTTCAAATGGGATGATAAGGGACTGTTCTTCGACTCAATTTCAAGAGAGGACATTGGGATCGCTCTTGAAAAGAGATGGAAGATTGAAGATAACTCGCTTCTATCAAACCTTCTCGTAGACAATTATCTCATCACGGGAGAAGAACGATACCTCAAAGAGGCAGAGAGTCTCTTAGCCT
>JAXHUQ010000004.1:0-35849 GCA_034189535.1 Halobacteriota archaeon
CTTTGATAACTTTAGAATGTGTTAACTTATGGTGTCTTAGCTTTGGAATCTTCTTGTCTACTACTTTGGCTATACCGAGTTGGTCGAAGATTCCAGCTACGATGCCAAAATGATCTATCTGTGTTGTTGTTATATCCATGATCGCATCCCCTCTCATATATTGAGGGGTGATGTTTAAAATGGGTTTGGGTGGGGGAAATGTTTTGGGTGGGAGGGATTGCTGCAGAATGGGGGATACGAGTTACTTGAATTCTTATTCATCTTGATAACAGTAGGAATGCTTCCTTTTGGAGTAATCAAAAAATCAAAACCTTTGGTTTGTGATGAGTGAGGTGGGAAGTGATATATTGCAGGATACGAATCAACTTATCCACGATTCTACTCGAAATCCTGTGTAAAACCGGTTGCACTCATAGTGGTCCTATTTTACTCTTTATGATTTGCAAACCAGACAGTACGTTGTGGGAAGGCGATTTCAATCCCATTTTCCTCAAGCGTCTTTTTTATTATCCAAAGTAGTTTTGTTTTAAGGTCATACCAGTCAGAAGAAGGTGCCCATGGTCTTACAATTATGTTTACTGAGTTGTCTCCAAGGTTATCGACAAAAACAGATGGTGACGGGTTTTTAAGTGCAAAAGGTTCCTTTTCAATCAGGTCTTTTATTATCCTTATGGCCTCATCAGCATCATCACTGTACCTTATGCCAACTACATACTCGAACCTTCTTGCGACATTAGTTACATAGTTTGTAATGCTCGTTGTGAATACCTTATCATTTGGAATCCTCACGTATACACCATCAAAAGTTCTAATTGATGTTGAAATTATCTTTATATCTTCCACTATCCCTACTATTCCTTCTACACTAACTGTATCTCCGATCTTAATAGGCCGCTCAAACATTAAAAATACACCTGATAGGAGGTTACTTACAACGCTCTGACTTGCAAAACCAAGAACTATCCCCCCTATTCCTCCAGCGACCAGTAAACCTGATGACTCTATTCCAAGCAACGGAAGAATCATAATTATTGCAATTATAATTACCGCGTAGTATGAAAATTTCAATATATTATTCAAATGGTCTTTGCCGACCTTGTCCCGTAAAAACCTTTGCAGGATCATTGTAATGGTTTTTGCCACTAACACTGATATTATAAGAACCAGAGCGGAAATAAGAAGATCAAGGTAGGTTACATCACCATATGCAACTTCTTCAAGTATCACAGACCTGCCTCCATAACAAATTTTGTCATAACAACAGGAATCTTTCGTGTTGTGAAGTACTCTATTGATTTATTCATGCCTTTTTTAATCGGACTATTAATAATGCTTGTTTCTGCAATATGGGGTGCTATTATCTCCATATTACCCTTCATAGATACCATGTTATCATCATAATAAATCTTCATAGAATATGCATTAAAGATAACTTTAGTGACATTGACCCAATAAGTTGTTTTATTTTCTATATTCAGCTCCATAACGCCTTCATAGACCTGATTTGTAGATGGAATAGACGCATAAATGTCACTTTTCCAGTATTTACATATCATTCCTTTTGCTACGCTGCCATAAAGAGTGTATTTCATTTTTGAGAGGGTTGTAATATCAATAATCTCATAATTCTTTTTATTTAGGGATAAAAATACCCCAATTTCTATAGGGAACTTGAGATATATCTTTCTTTTTGCCTCAGGGCCAATAATAACCTCTTTTTCAAATTCAATAAGAAGGTTTGGGGTTAGTTCTTTAGGTGTATTCAAAGGCTCGATGGGGTTGAGAATTAGCCTTTCATTTTCTGAAAGTATAACCTTTTCAATCCCTCCATCAGGGCTGGTTCTATTATAAATAAGGTTCTTATTATCCCTTATAACAGAGATGGAAAGCTCATCTTCCGCTATTGTCACAGGAACATTATACTGTCCAAACATAAATTCAATGCAGTAATAAAATTCATAGTATAAAAAATTAACTTTAATAAATCTCCCAGAATCTTATGTATTTGAAATGCTTATCACATATTACCGGCTTTACATCACTTTAACCTTGACAGGATTCTCATTCGACCTCGATCAAAGCAATGCACAAAGGAATATAAGGTAATCTGGAGCCACTCGTGAAAGAATGCATACCATTGCCCAAGAAAGTCAATAAGATGACAGAGAGGACTAGTGATATTGAGGGGGTTCCGAAGTAATTCCCTGAGACGAAGGCATTCGTAGATGCGACCGAGCAGGAGATCCCAAGACCAAAGAACAAGAAAAGAAGGAAAAACTACTATTCCGGGAAGAAAAAGAAACATACAGTGAAAAGATCATGTTTAAGGTAGTGGGAAAGGATCTGATGGAGATGGGGCACTAAGTATACTTAAGGCCTTAAAATAAACATATCAGGTGGCATATGATCTCAGAAGAAGATAGAAATGAACTCATAGAAAAACTGAAAAAGTCATTTTCCATCGTTGGCAGAGAGATACCGGACGAAATTAATATCAATGGGGAAGAACTGGAGCTGAGTACTATAATCCTAAATTTAATAAAAAAAGATGAATTGACAGAGGAAGATATTAAATTTAAGGGATATCTTAAGGAATTGCTGCTGGTAAAGGAGTCGGATAACGAAGAAAAATTAATAAAAGATGATCTGACTGAAGAAGAGGCAGAAGATCTATATGATGAAACTTTAGGGGTTAAAAGGGCAATTTTGGCCTTGGAAGGAATTGGTAAAGAGAGGGAAGATATAAAAGATGCCTATCGGGGCGAAAGCGTTGAGGACATGAAGAGATGGATCGATTTCTTGAAAAGGGTTAAATAAAGGAAGTCCAAGGACTATTATTCTTGTTTTCAAAAGAAAAATTAAAGCATAAAGATTTCTGTTATACCTTAATACCTATTTAGACGTATTAAATTTTATTTTTAAAGCATTATAATCTTGTTATTAACTAAAAAATAATTTAATATAAATTAAAACAGGAAAAATTATTAAAGCTGTTATAATCTATAATAAAACTTTATATAATGCTAAAAACCTATTTGGAACGCAAAATAAGGAGATATACAATCCAAATACGGTAAAAGACCTTCAAGTGAAGCGACTTCAATTCTTCAGGTGAAAATGATCTAAGTCGAGTACTCTGCATTGATCCTGACATACTCATCTGTCATATCACACCCCCATGCAACAGCACTACTCTTACCCATGCCCAGATCGACACCTATGAGGATCGTTTTTCCCTTCATAACCCTATTTATTGTCTCAGAAGACCTCATCTCGATGATAGTGCCACCCTCAACAAATCCGATCAACTCTTCTCCATTGCCAATCCTAAGGTAAATCTTGTTGGGATCGATATCTGCAGAAGCATTTCCGATTGCACAGATCACACGGCCCCAGTTGGCGTTCTCTCCATATATAGCACATTTTACAAGATTTGATCTCACGATCGCTTTTGCGACATTTCGGGCGTCTTCCTCACTCTTTGCCCCTGTCACACGCGATGTGATGAGCTTTGTAGCCCCTTCACCATCCTTTGCGATCATTCTTGCAAGACGGGTGCATACGAAGTCGAGCCCTTTCTGGAATATACTCTCCTCTATATCACCATTGCGTCCGGTAGCAATGAGAAGAGCCATATCATTGGTACTTGTGTCGCCATCGACAACAACCATGTTGAATGATTTATCGACTGCGGACTTGAGGCACTTCTTCAGAGTATTGGTATCAATCTTCGCATCGGTATAGATGAATGCAAGCATTGTGCCCATCCTGGGCTCGATCATACCAGAACCCTTGGCTATGGCGCCAATATGCACATTATCAAGTTCGATTGCAACCTCTTTTTTCATATTATCAGTGGTCATAATCGCTTTTGCAGATGCATCACTTGCAACTGGCGTCTTCTCTAGTTTAGGTAAAAGTTCTTTGAACTGTCTTTCTATCAGCGGGATGTCGAGTTGCTTACCGATTATTCCGGTAGAAGCAACAGCTACGGATTCGGGATCAATACTGAGGGCATCTCCAACCATCTTTGCCATATACTTTGCGTTCATGATACCCTTAGTTCCAGTATAGGAGTTGGCATTTCCACTGTTCACAATTATGGAAGATATCCTGCCGGAATTTAGATTATCCTTTGTAACGATCAAAGGAGCTGCCCTGATCTTGTTCTCGGTGAAGACACCGACTGCATTTCCACTTCCGACAATGAGGGCGAGGCCTTTACCACCCTCTTTTATACCCCAAGCCTTTACTCCCTCAACTGCACATATTCCGCCTTCAATCTGTTTGATTCCCATCTTTTATACCACTATAATTGATTTGGATCAGTTATCTTTCCGCGAATTGCAGACGCCGCAACCACCGCCGGGCTGGCCAGATATACTTCAGAGTCTTTGTGGCCCATACGGCCTATAAAGTTCCTGTTGGTGGAGCTTACACATACTTCTCCCGGTGCAAGGACCCCCATATATCCTCCAAGACATGCCCCACAGGTCGGACCTGAGATGAATGCTTCGGCATCAGAGAATACCTTAAAGAGGCCTTCATCAAGTGCCTCATCATAGACCTTCTTTGATGCAGGAACCACAAGCATCCTTACATCAGGATGTACTTTTTCGCCTTTCAGAATCTCTGCTGCGATACGTAAATCTTCTATCCTACCATTTGTACATGATCCTAAATAAGCTTGATCTATATGAATATCAACTTCACAGGCCAGAGCAGTATTTGACGGTAGGAATGGCGCAGAGACTGTTGGAAGTATATCCTTTGCATCATACTCATAGGTATCGACGTACTCTGCATCGTCTCCGGCATAAACCGGATTATATTCTCCTCTTACTCTACCCTTTAAAAATTCAAATACCTTCTCATTTGGAGGGATTATTCCTGCCTTTGCACCTGATTCAATAGCCATATTTGAGATACTTATCCTATCAGATACACTCAAAGCATCTATTGTATCTCCATAGAACTCTTGCGAGTTATATAATGACCCTGATACCCCTATATCTCCTATAATATGAAGTATGATGTCCTTTCCCGAGACATAATTATTCAAATCTCCGTTTACAATAAATTTCTGAGTCTCGGGGATCTTGAACCAGAGTTTTCCCGTTGCCATTGCACAGGCTGCCTCGGTAGAACCGGTCCCTGTGGAAAATGCACCAAGCGCACCGTATGAGCATGTGTGAGAGTCGGCACCAATGATCAGCCTACCGGGTGCAGCAAAACCATCTTCAATCATAACCTGATGACAGACCCCGCCCCTTCCGATCTCGTAGTAGTCTTTGATCCCGAATTTTTTTGCATAGTCTTTTAGGGCTTTTGCCTGAATGGCCGATGGAACATCCTTATTTGGTACATAGTGGTCCTGTATAACGACAACCTTCTCAACCAGCGGTGAGACATCAAATTCTTCGAATACCTCGAATGCGGGTACTCCTGTGACGTCGTTGACCATTATGTAGTCGACTTCTCTTTCGACGATTTCGCCCGAATCGCCACCAAGTATCTTCTCGGCGATCGTTGACATCTAATCTCGTAGCCCCTCCTCAAGCACGGAGAATACAGCCTCTCCCTCTGGTAGATTTGGTGAATCGACGAGCCTTGCTATACGTTTTTCTCCTTTCGATTTTCTGAGGTATACTCTGAACGTTGCTGTATGTCCAAGTATGTGCCCGCCTATCGGCTTCGTCGGATCTCCAAAGAAAGCATCCGGTTTTGACATAACCTGGTTTGTCACCATGATGATGGAATTGTTAAGATCGGCAAACTTCATAAGATCGTGGAGGTGCTTATTTATCTTCTGCTGCCTGTCCGCAAGCGTCCCACGACCGACGTACTCAGCCCTGAAATGAGCAGTTACTGAGTCAACTATGAGAAGCCTGACTGGTTTTTCGGTAGCTTGCAGTTTTTTGGCAAGATCAGTCGCACGTTCCATGAGCAAAATCTGGTGATTCGAGTTGTACGCACGTGCAACATGGATATTCTTGAGTACTTCTTCAAAATCGAGACCCACACCATCAGCCATTTGATTTATCCTTTCAGGTCTAAATGTATTCTCGGTATCGATGATTATCGTTGAACCATTGAGTCCACCATCATCCTCCGGAAGTTGAACATTCACTGCTAATTGGTGTGCCACTTGAGTTTTTCCGCTACCAAACTCCCCATAAAATTCACTTATGGACTGCGTCTCAAGTCCTCCCCCTAAGAGTTCATTAAGCGAGGTGGATCCGGTTGAGAGCTTCTTTACAAGTTTTCTTCTCTCGAAGACTAGATCTCCTGTCTCGAACCCACCAATATCAGCTGCATTTCTTGCTGCATTGATTATCTTCGATGCAGTTGCTTCACCTATCTCTGCAACCGAAGAAAGTTCGGAGGGAGATGATACGGCAATTGACTCATATGAGGTGTAACCGGCTTCTCTCAGTTTATCCGCTGTTGCCGGTCCTACGCCATCCAGCTCTTCCAAGCTTATGCTCTCATCAGTCATGCCATTTCATTATACCAGATATAACATAAAACTATTTATAGGGTGTCTCCTGCTATTAATCGTTAATTATGACATCCCTCTTCTGTCCATTGTGTGGAAAGGACGTCTCTGACCTGTATGATAGGCTCTGCAAGGACTGTTTTGTGGATCAGTTAAGGCTTATAGGATATCCATACGTCCTGCACGTCACCACCTGTCCTACCTGTGGGTCCATCTTCAGAAAGGGAAGATGGACTTTGAAGGAACCTGAAGAGGTTATCTTCTCTGTGGTAGAAGAAGGCGTTGCCATTCACCCGGAAGCAGAATCCATTACCCTTTCGATTGATCCTGAGATCCAGGAAGGGCTTATAAGAGTTTTTTTTACAGTAGAGGCCAAGGTCAAGGGACTGAGCGTCAGTGAAGGTGGAGAACTGGAGATCAGAGTAAAAAAAGAGAGTTGTGATCGGTGTAGCAGGATATCTTCAGGGTACCACGAAGGGATCATCCAGGTCAGGGCAGAAGAAAGATCCCCCACCCAAAAGGAGATCAAGATATGTGAAAACAGGGCTTATGATCTTGTAGAACAGTTGCAAGAGAGGGACAGGTTAGCATTCATATCAAAGGTGACCAAGCTAAAAGAGGGAATCGACATTTATGTCGGATCGATGGCTTCCGGCAGGCAGATCGCAAGATCGATATCTAATAGGTTTGGGGTCTCCTGCTCCGAATCCAGTAAACTTGTCGGTCAGAAGGACGGAAGGAAGCTTTACAGAGTGACATTCTCCGTCAGACTTCCCAAGTTCGCGGAAGGGGATATCATACAGATAGATGACAGAGTTGCATTAGTAAGGCGGTATGAGAAGAATGTTACGGGAATCGATCTGCGGAATTGGGAGCATTTCAGTCTGAATAGAAGCAGGATCGTAGGCGCGGAATTTCTAGGAAAGAGATGCGACGCGGTAGAGGCGGTACTCTGTACGGTTTACGATGACGAGTTGGATATACTTGATCCTGACACTTACAAGACAGTTAGACTAAAAAAACCAAAAAATTTTGAAAAACCGGAAAATAGCGAAGTATTAATAATTAGAATCAAAGAGAGAATTTTTCTTGTTCCTTGAAATGGGCCCGATGCGATTTGAACGCACGATCGCCCGGTTATGAGCCGGGCGCTCTGACCAGACTAAGCTACGGGCCCAATCATGAACTTACCTTATTATACGACCCCGTTAGTTATAATTTCCCTACCTAAATACCTTTCTGTTTTGGTGGTGCTGATGGTGAATTACATCCAGTTTATCCTGCTTATGAATTATAGAAAGGTTTAAGACTAATCGAATATAATTCCGAATGATCTATTATGAAATATGAGGATAAGGTTGATTTGTATAGTGATGAAGGCAAGGTGCTTGCTGAGGACATTCCGATTGAAGCACTCAGCCCACTAAAGAACCCTTACATGGGCGAGGTCTACGTCACAATGAAGAAGACAGTTGTGGTAGATCTGAAGAAGTTAGAGGGTATGCTTCGGGATGGCCGGGCTGGATACGCAACGCTTGTTGGTCAGGATGAAGTTAAGATGCCTTGGTATGGCTTTGAAGTTGATCTGGTAGAGAATGCAGGGGCAATTGCTGACGATATTAAGAAGATGGTCCAGATAAAGGATGACGATGGGACAAATATCATGGTGCTGGAAGATGGAAACTCAATCGTCGTTCAGGTTGCAGAAGAGATGTTAAGAAGATCAGCAGATTATAGCTGCGCCTTTACAAACGTTGCGGGCGCAGTTGGGCAGATAATCGCCAAACTTGCAAACTTATCTCCAGTTGACAACCCACACAGGCTTGGTATGCTAAAAGGATGCTTATGGGGTAGATATCCACAGACGACAACTCCACAGCCAGGTAACCCGGTCTCGCCACTATTGAAATACCCAACAGCGCTTGAAGGAATAGGTGTCGGACTTAAGTCTATTATGATAAACCACGTAGTTGCACTTTCTAACAACAGAACGCTACATGCAGCAGCTCTTACTACAATTCTCGAGCAAGGTGGAGAATGCGAGATGGGTGATAATGTTGGATGGCATGAGAGGAACCAGCTTCTAATGACCGCTTATCAGGGATTAAATGCGAATAACCTTGTATTGGACTTAATCAAAGAAAACCGTGGTGGTACGGCAAGAGACGTCCTTATTTCCATGATGAAGAGGGCATATGAGGAGGGTGTTATCGAGAAGCCACCAAATGCGTACCCATACACACAACCATCCGGGTACAAATTATGGAATACACCTGATTTCCCGAAGTACAATGCATATACGACAGCTTGTATGCTTGCCGCTGTCTGTGTCAATAGTGGGGGATCGAGATCAGTTCAGACTGCAAGTGCAGTTCTTGGATATCTCCCGGACATGCTTGCATTTGAAGCTGGTGGACTACCAGATCCGGATTCCGGTAGGTTGATGGGAACAGGTCTTGGTTATCAGTTCTATACACATGGTATCTACGGTGGTGCAGGACCAGGTGCATTCTCGCTAGAGCATGTTATTGCTAGATCGACATCAGGATCACTTACACCATGTATAGCTGCCGGTATGTGCCTTGATGCAGGAACTCAGATATTCAAACCAACAACCACATCAGGACTTTACTATCTATTGGCTGACAATTTACCGATATTTAAAGATCCGATGAAACAGATTGCAGAGGCGGCAGAGAGCATAAAAAATGAGATTTAGGTGATTAAAATGGCAGATAAAAAGGAAAAATTTGTAGCCCAGACGTATCCAGGTTCTGATAAAGTATCCGATAGAAGAAAGAAGTTGATGGATAAGTCAAAGAGGCTTATTAAGTTTAGGGCTATCCCTGATGATAACCTTGTGTTGCTCCTGGGTCATAGGCTTACTGGGGAGTCATATGTGAGTGTTCACCCGCCGCTTGACGAACTCGTTGAGAAGTACGACCCGATAAAAGAGATCGTGGAACCGACACCAGGTGCAAGAGCAGGCGATCGTGTCAGATTTATCCAGTTTACGGATTCAGTTTACTACCCGCCCATTGCACCATGGCTCCGTTCGAGGATGTACATGAGTAGGTTCAGAGGTTGTGATACTGTTGTATACTCGTCAAGGCAGCTACTGGAGATGAGGGAGCGTGACCTTGAAGCGACTTCAAAACTCCTTATTGAGACAGAGGTCTTCAACCCGGCAAAGACTGCAGTTAGGGGTATAACTGTGCACGGTGCATCATTGAGGCTGGATGAAGAGGGTCTGATGTTCGATGCACGTAGGAGATACAAG
This sequence comes from Halobacteriota archaeon, assembly GCA_034189535.1. Taxonomy (GTDB): domain Archaea; phylum Halobacteriota; class Syntropharchaeia; order DAOWMC01; family DAOWMC01; genus JAXHTN01. The sequence goes on from JAXHUQ010000004.1 coordinate 9,780, forward strand.
CTGGACAAGGAGACTGGAGAGGTTGTATATACAAAAGATCAGCATGCATACGTGTTGGATCTACCAATCCCGGTCGGAAGGCCACTCACAGAAAGAGAGGCGAGAAGGGATGATATCACATACAGGTGGGATGTCGCACCATATCCGTCCAGAACTGAGATCTCAACGGTTCTTGGTAGATACGTAACGGGAAGGATCGTCACCGGATTTAATCCTGAACTGACGGATGAAGTGAACAAGATAGCCTGAAGTATAGGCTAACTTATCCTCAGGTGAGTATGTCCATGGGGCATACTCACAAATCATAATTTTTTAAAAGATTAAAGTAGCATTTTTGAGATTTTTAAAGCTCGAGTCACCTGTTAAAATGGATGCCCCCTCTTTTTTTGCAGTGACATAAATGATCGAACTGTCAAGCTCCCAGCCATTTGAGTTTTTCAACATTGCAGCTTCAATAACTATGGTTTCATTGACATCACAGACGAAGGCCCTTCTTTTCATCATCTTTCTCATATCTTCTGCAACATCTATATCATAATACTCAAGAACCCATGAATAGACTTCACCAATATTTATCGCACTTACAATTATTGTCTCGAAGGCATCTTCGAGTACGGTTTTTACATATAAGCCCGATTCACTTCCTTTAAAGTACTCAATCCAGGCACTTGAATCAACCAAGACGGTCAATATAGGACCTCTCAAAAGTCTCTAAATCAGGCAGCGCTCCAAACCTCGATTCTTTCAGGCACTTTGCATCCCTAATAAGCATCTTTATGACTTCTTCGTTAGACCTGGCGCTCATCTGTTTCTTTAAAATGGTCAATTGTTCGAGAACATCCTCATGAACCTGAATCGTGGTTACCATAACTCACACCTCTATTGCTTTATCAAACTATAATTATAAAACAACATATATAACTATATTTAAGTATTTAAAACTATTGATTGTTACTTCTAACATTTTTTGTGAAATAGTAATCCTAGGTCCACTATATACCGTTTTTTAATTACAAACTAAATTTAGAATAGAAACCTATAACTATCATAAAAATATTAAATCATTCTATATTACTATAGAGATATAAGAATATACTCACATAAGATAGATGACGTAAGGTGAACGTTATGGCAAAATTGAGAAGACCGTTTCAGGATGAGACTTTATTCGCACCCTGTTTGAGACATTTTTATACAAGAACCACTCTAGGAAGGCCGGGGGATCCGAATGAAGAACCGATTAAATACACGCAAACTCTTAATGAGCGTGCACATATCGATGAAAAGGAAGAATGGACTGCTAGAGTTCCTGCTTTTGGACATCTTTCAAAGGCAATAGCCAGAGGAGATTTAGATGAAGAAGTTGAGGCTGTTAAGAGGCTAGATGAATTCATGGACGCCACCGGCGTAAGTGACGATTTCATAAAAGGGACTGTTAGTCAGGGAGCAGATGTCGCAGTGGCAACTGCTGAAGCAAAACTTGCAGAGGTAGGTGAAGGATCAGCCATAAGCATGATAGACAACATGCTTACTGAAGATATGGAAGCTGAATATGGAATATTCCCGCCTGTTATCCCCATCCCTCAGAGGATGACCGCAGCGGCAATGTCAATTATTTATGGTCAAAGTTCGGATTGTGTTTATTACTATTTGGATGTATTCACAAACGAATATCTATGGACATGGTTCAATCATATCGAGGAAGGTATCCTCAAGACCGGACATGGAGATCTTATTCATCATGCATTCTACTTCCCATTCTCAGAGAGAAGGCATCTTAGAACTGGTGAAAAATTGAAGCATGTTACTGTCCAAAGACCGGCCGCAGAAGGACTCGCTATGGTCTCTGATGTTCTGAAAGACCTGAGAAATGAGGTTTCACCCGAGCACTCTATGGATCCATTGTATATTCAGTCAGTAACATCAGGTGCTTCGAGTATGGACTGCCAATATTCAAATAGGGCATTTATGGAGATCATCGGTTTCCTCTACTTCTGGTCAGGTGGATCATTACTTCGTGGATTCCCATTCCAGAGTTACACAACCCTTTATCCTGTTCCCGGTGTATTTGATCTCCTGTTGCAGTTGCCACTTGATATGCTCGGACCGAGATTTATAGGACTTCTCGCAGGAACAAATCTCTGGTTACCAAGGCACACGATGACACTGCTTGAGACAAATCACGAGGTATTTGGGCAAGAGATGATCCCACCAACGTATGATGAGAGTCTGGGTGCATATTTCACATATGGAATGGACACACCGAGATATCCAACTAGTTACAAACAATCGAAACATGCCTACGGACAGGATGCTTTGATGAGGGAGCCAACTGATTATCCGACACCTGAAGGAAGGATCATGGCTGTATCTACTGCAGAGGATCAGATAAATGATGCAAGGAAGAATCATCCTGATTGGCTTGCAACGAGGTGAAATGATATGGCAAAGAAAGAAATTCCTGTAACTCTAAAGGAGTATATTGATAATAATTCTTCTGGAGAGGGCTACGGCTACGAAGAAAAGATAATAAATGCACTTGAGTCCGACCACTTCGTGAACTGTTGTCCGCGCTATACATACGAGACTTCTCTTCATAAGAGCGTGGGTGTATGCGGTGCAGATTTCATGGTAAGAGAACCTTTGATGATGGTCTCAAAGAACCTTGAAGTACTCAGCTTTGTACCGATAAAGCATCTTCGTATGCCGGTGGGTGCCGATTGGAAGTTAGCGAGAAGTGATGAAGACAGGCCGTTTTGTATCTTCCTATGTAAAAACGGGCATATTATCAGCGGACCATACGATATGGGGGAAACTGAAGGCATACTTGTTCCAATAGTACCACCTGGCACCATAAAATCTCCGAGAAGTGGCATGGTAAATAAACCACCTGCTTGGTATTATGACATGCCCAGTGAGATGAGATCCAAGATGTGGGATAAACTTGGTATAGAGTTCACTCCTCTCTCGGATATACCAGATGATGTAAAAGAACATCTTGATCTGGAAAACTACGAAAATAACAAGTAAATTGGCCACTTCTTGGCCATTTTCTCCTCTTTTATTTTAACTTATTTTGCAATTATTATTAGTTAACTTTTATTATTATTAATCTAATTATATGATTATTTATTAATAATTATGATTATATATGTATTTTTTATATTAGAAATGTTTAAATAACATAATATATGATTTTTATGAAGGATAATAATACATGATATTAACCTAACAAACGTGTTATTAACAGGATGTGTGAACAACATGGCAAATTTGAGAAGACCATTTCAAGATGAGACGTTGTTTGGCCCATGCATGAGGCATTTTTATTCAAGAACAACGCTTGGTAGACCAGGAGATCCAAAGGAAGAACCACTAAAGTATAGTCAGTCAATCAATGAATCGCTTCACTTTGATATTATGACTGAGTGGCACGCGAGGGTTCCGGCATACGGACACCTATCAAAAGCCATCTCACTTGGCGAAATTGAGGCAGAAAAAGAAGCAACACAAAGAATTGATGGATTTATGGAAGCTACAGGTGTGAGTGAGGACTTTATTAAAGGAACGATAGAAGAAGGTGCAGATGCTGCAATGGCAACTGCTGAAGCAAAACTTGCAGAGGTCGGTGAAGGATCTGCCCTTGAGATGATCGATGAGATATTGACAGAAGATATGGAAGTTGAATACGGAATATTTCCTCCTGTTGTTGCGATTCCCCAGAGGATGACCGCCGCAGCAATGTCAATTATATATGGTCCAAGCTCTGATTGCGTATATTATCACATGGATCAGTTTTCTAATGAATATCTTTGGACATGGTTTAACCATATCGAAGAGGGGATCATGACGACCGGTCACGGTGATCTGGCTCATCATGACTACTACTTCGCTTTCTCCGAGAGGAGGCATCTGAGGACAGGTGAGAAGATGAAGCATGTTACTGTCCAAAGACCGGCCGCAGAAGGACTTAGTATGGTAACGGATATCCTAAAAGACCTACGAAATGAGGTGGCACCTGAAAATTCAATGGATCCGCTTTACATCCAGTCAGTTACATCCGCACCTGCAACAGGTCAGGCACAGTTTACTAGCAGGGCATTCATGGAGATCCTGGGATTCCTTTACTTCTGGTCAGGTGGTTCATTACTTCGTGGATTCCCGTTCCAGAGCTATACAACACTTTACCCTGTACCTGGTGTCTTCGATCTGCTCTTGCAGTTACCACTCGATATGTTAGGACCTAGGTTCCTTGGACTTCTCGCAGGAACAAATCTCTGGTTACCGATGCATTCAATGACTCCGCTTGAGACTAGATTTGAACTATTTGGGGATATGGCAATTCCACCATCATATGATGAGAGTCTTGCAGCGTATTTCACCTATGGTATGGATGCACCAAGATATCCACCAAGTTATAAACAGTCCAAGTACCTGTATGGTCAAGATGCACAGGTAAGAGAGCCAACTGAATATCCGGTTCCGGAGAGAAGGATCATGGGTATAGGTGAAGCAGAAGAAGCGATAAAGAAAGCCAGGGCAGAACACCCAGAATGGCTTGCAACAAGGTGATAAAGATGAGTGAAGTAAGAGAACCAGGAAAGATGTGTCAGTATTTTCATTATGAAACGAGCATGTATAAAGGTAGTGGTGGAGTGTGCGAAGGAAAGCTTTTGGTAAAAGAGCCGGTTCTAATGTCATCAAGGAATACAAAGGCACTGTTATTCCTACCACATAATAAGATACGTGCTCCGGTTGGGTATGACTGGAAGCTCAGGGCAAGCGATGATAATATCCCATTCTGTTTATATGTTTGTGAGCATGGGCATATGGGTATGAGGCCGATGGACTCTGCTGATGTCCCAATGGTTCCCCCTGGTACAATAGTCAATCCAAGAAACAAGATGTATAACAGACCCCAGGCATGGTATGTTGAGATGTCCGCTGATGAAAGGGCGGATATGTGGAAGGAACTTGGCGTTGAGTTTACTCCGCTTGAGGAGATACCGGATGATATAAAGGAGAATCTCAACATCGAGAACTACAGTAAGTACAAGTAAATTGGCTACTAATCCGTAGCCAAATCTTCCATCTCTTTTTCTTTTTTTGCTATTAAAGCCTTATTTTATATGATTAAATATTAACTTTTATTATTATATATTAACTTTATTGATGATATATTGTTATAATTTCGTAGGAAGGGATCAATATAGTAATGTATAAATGTGATGTAAAATTATAATATATGATGGTAATGTAAAAACCATTATAAAAAGAGATGGAAGTGAAATAAAATGGCTAATTTGAAGAGGCCTTTTCAGGATGAAACTCTGTTTGGGCCATGTCAAAAAAATTTTTACAATAGGACGACTCTTGGAAGGCCGGGGGATCCTAGAGAGGAGCCTATTAAGTACACGCAAACGATAAACGATTCAATGCATCTTGATGTGTGCACTGAATGGATTGCAAGAGTGCCAGCAGCTTGTCATCTATCCAAGCTTATATCAAAAAACGAGCTTGATTCTGAGGTCGAGGCAACAAAGAAGATAAGTGAATTTATGGAAGCGACTGGTGTCAGTGAGGACTTTATAAAGGGTACTATTGATTCTGGAGCGGACAGCGCACTTGCCACAGCTGAATCAAAGTTGTCTGAGCTTGGTGAGGACACTGCTCTTGACATGGTTGGTGAATTACTTACGGAAGATATGGAGATCGAATATGGTATATTCCCTCCTGTTATCCCTGTCCCACAAAGGGTGATGCCTGCAGCAATGTCTGTTATATATGGACAAAGTTCTGATGTTGTATATTATCATTTGGATCAATTTACTAATGAGTATCTTTGGACATGGTTCGATCATGTTGAAGATGGCCTCAAAGTAACTGGTCACGGCGACTTTGCCCATTACGATTTCCAACATGTATTTGCAGAGAGAAGACACCTTAGAACAGGTGAAAAGTTAAAGTTTATTACTGTACAAAGGCCAGCGGCAGAAGGGCTTGGTATGGTTGCGGATATCTTAAAAGATCTTAGAAACGAGGTATCACCAGAGTATGCTCTTGATCCACTATACATCCAGTCGGTCTCCTCTGCACTTTCAACAGGATATGCCCAGTACCCAAGCAGAGCGCTACTCGAGGTTATTCATTTCCTCTATTATTGGTCAGGGGGTTCTTTACTACGTGGTTTCCCATTCTGGAGTTACACCACGCTCTATCCTGTTCCTGGTGTGATGGATCTACTGCTGCAACTTCCTCTAGATATGCTTGGGCCAAGATTCATTGGATTATTTGGAGGAGTTAACGGGTGGCTACCAAATCACTCTTTGACTCATCTGGAGAGCAGGTTTGAGGTATTCGGTGACATGATCATCCCGCCGACATATAACGAGAGTATTGGGGCATACTTCACGTATGGTATGGATTCTCCAAGATACCCAACTACTTTCAAGCAGTCAAAATACCTGTACGGTCAGGATGCACAGGTAAGAATCCCTACTGATTATCCGGTTCCTGAGAGGGAAGTAATGACAATAGCAGAAGCAGAGGAATCAATAAACAAAGCAAGAGAAGAACATCTTGATTGGATTGCTGTGAGGTGATAAAAATGAGTGAGATGCAACAGATAGAAAACAACGAAGTTCCAAAGAGAGATCCTTCAACTATGTGTAACAACATGTTCTATGAGACGAGTCTATATAAAAGTAAAAAGGGAGTTTGTGAAGGTAGGCTTCTTGTAAAAGAACCGATACTTATGTCTTCAAAAAATACAAGGATACTTGAGTTCCTTCCAGCAAAACAGATTCGAAGACCAACAGGGTACAACTGGAAGATGAAGACAAGCGATGCAGATGTTCCATTCTGCCTTTATCTTTGTGAGAATGGACATATAAGTAATAGACCATTCGACTCAGCTGACGTTCCTATTGTTCCTCCAGGTACAATAAAAGCCGCAAGTACAGGTCTTGTGAGCAAACCACAATCCTGGTGGATTGAAATGTCTTCAGAAGAACGCCAAGCAATTATGGGTATGGCTGGTGTCAAGGGATTTACTCCTATTGAAGAGATACCAGAAGATGTTAAAGTACATCTAAATCTTGAAAACTACGAGAAATATAAGTAAGCGATCGCCCATAAGTGGGTGATCCTTCAACTTTTTTTTATTTTCTTTTGAATAACTATTTATAGCTACATGCCGATACGATAATGAGTATTTGCGATAGATAATCCAAAAGGATTTCGTGGTGTGTATATGAGCGATCGGAGAAGGCCTTTTCAGGATGAGACTTTATTTGGACCCTGTATGAGACATTTCTACTCCAGAACAACGCTTGGCAGGCCGGGAGATCCAAGAGAAGAGCCTATTAAGTATACGCAGACACTCAATGACGTTTTTCATTTTGATATAATTACCGAGTGGCATGCTCGGGTTCCTGCTTATGGACATCTCTCGAAAGCTATAGCAAACCATGAACTTGAATCTGAGATAGAAGCTTTGAAGAAGATTGAAAGTTTCATGGAAGACACAGGTGTCAATGAAGATTTTATCAAGGAGACGATCTGCGGTGGAGTGGATTCTGCGTTGGTTACTGCCGAGGCAATAGTTAATGAAGCGAATTCTATGACAACCCTCGAAGCGATTGATGAGATACTTACAGAGGAGATGGAGGTTGAGTATGGTATATTTCCACCTGTCATACCTGTACCCCAGAGAGTGACTGCCCCTGCAATGTCTATTATTTATGGCCAAAGTGCCGATTGCGTCTATTACCATATAGATCAATTTACGAACGAGTACCTCTGGAGCTGGTTTAACCATATTGAAGATGGGATTATGACAACAGGTCATGGCGATTTGGCACACTATGACTTCTTCAAATCCTTCTCCGAGAGAAGACATTTGAGTACCGGGGAGAAGATAAAGAATATCACGGTGCAGAGACCTACTCTCGAAGGTCTTGGACTGGTTAGTGATATTCTCAAGGATAAAAGAAATGAGACATCACCTGAATATTCAAACGATCCAATATATGTTGAGTCGGTGACATCGGCTCCTGCTACCGGGCAAGCACAATACACCAGCAGGGCATTCATGGAGATACTCGGTTTCCTATACTTCTGGTCGGGTGGTTCGCTACTTCGTGGATTCCCATTTCTTAGCTACACCACACTTTATCCTGTACCAGGTGCCTTTGACCTATTGCTAGAGCTTCCTCTTGACATACTTGGGCCAAGATTCGTAGCACTTCTTGCCGGTGCCAATCTTTGGCTACCCATGCACTCAATGACCTCTCTTGAAGTTCGTTTTGAAGTATTCGGTGATATGGCGATTCCCCCTACATATAATGAGAGTATTGCTGCCTATTTTACCTATGGTATGGATGCTCCGAAATACCCTTCTAGTTACTTACAGTCCAAGTACCTCTATGGCCAGGATGCCCAGGTCAGGGAACCGACTGAATATCCGGTTCCCGAGAGAAAGATCATGGATATCGGGAGTGCTGAAGAGGGTATCAACCATGCAAGATCCGAGCATCAAGAGTGGTTGATCTCTATTTGTCAGAAGATATAACCTTCACAGCCTTTTCTCATTCTCTTTTAATACTTTTTTGATAGCTCCTCTTATTTCAAATCCATACGCTAGTCCTTTTATAATCAATTCGTAATGTTTAAATATAATAATTTATAAACGTTAACTATAATGCATAAACATTATATATAAACACAGGAGTGAATATATACATGACTAATTTGAAGAGACCTTTTCAGGATGAAACATTGTTTTCACCCTGTCAGAGAAATTTTTATAATAGAACAACGATTGGTAGGCCGGGTGACCCGAAAGAAGAGCCCATAAAGTATACCCAGACATTAAATGATGAATTTCATGCCGATATATGGACTGAATGGATGGCAAGAGAAGCAGGATGCGCTCACATTTCTAAATTTATTCACCTAGGCGAACTGGACGCCGAGACTGAAGCTATGAAGAAGATTGATGGTTTCATGGAAGTGACAGGTGTTAGTGAGGACTTTATAAAAGGAACGATTGATTCTGGTGCAGATGCTGCACTTTCGACAGCAGAATCGAAGTTAACCGAGCTTGGAGAGGATACTGCTCTTGATATGGTTGGTGAGATCCTTACAGAAGACATGGAGACCGAGTATGGGATATTTCCCCCATGCATTCCAGTCCCACAGAGGGTCATTGCCCCTGCAATGTCAGTCATCTACGGACCAAGTTCAACAGTATGTTATTACCACCTCGATCAATACACAAACGAATTTTTGAATACCTACTTCACCCATGTTGAAGACGGACTGATGACAACAGGTCATGGTGATGTGGCACACTATGACTTTGAGAAGATCTTCGCCGAGAGGAGGCATCTCAGGACTGGTGAGAAGCTCAAATATATAACAGTTCAAAGACCTGCCGCAGAAGGACTTGCTATGGTCTCGGACATATTAAAAGACCTAAGAAATGAAGTTTCACCTGAATATGCTCTTGACCCGTTATACATACAATCGGTTACAGCAGCACTCTCCACAGGATACGCCCAATATCCGAGCAGGGCACTTCTTGAGATTATTCATTTCCTCTATTATTGGTCGGGTGGTTCAGTACTACGTGGTTTCCCGTTCTGGAGCTTGACCACTCTGTACCCTGTACCTGGTGTGATGGATCTAATACTTCAACTGCCGCTAGATATGCTTGGTCCAAGATTTATCGGTCTATTTGCGGGTGTAAATGCATGGTTGCCTGGCCATATAATAACCCACTCTGAGACCCGCATGGAGGTGTTTGGCGAGATGACGATACCCCCAACATATAACGAGAGTGTGGGCGCTTACTTCACATATGGTATGGATGTTCCAAGATATCCACCGACCTTCAAGTTCCCAAAGTATCTATATGGTCTGGATGCCCAGGTTAGAGAGCCGACTGAATACCCCTGTCCTGAGAGGAAGATAATGGGTATCGGTGAGGCCGAGGATGCGATAAATAGAGCAAGAATTGAGCATCCGGAATGGTTGACAGGGAGGTGAATAATATGAGCGAGATGCAACAGGTAGGTAGTGAAGAGGTTCCAAAGAGAAATCCAGCATTAATGTGTAATACCCAGTACCATGAGACGAGTCTTTATAAGGGTAAAGGAGGAGTTTGCGAAGGTAAACTTATAGTGAAAGAACCGGTTCTTATGTCCTCTGTGAATCTGAAGGTATTAACATTTTTACCAACAAATAAGATTCATCACCCCACAGGTTATGACTGGAAGCTGAAGTCCTCTGATGACGACATTCCCTTCTGTCTATACCTCTGCGAGCACGGACACATAGGTATTCGACCAGCAGATGCAGCGGATGTTCCATTAGTTCCTCCGGGGACAATTATCGGGCAAAGGACAAATGCCTACTCGAAACCACAATCATGGTATATCTCAATGTCCCCTGATGAAAGATCAGCAGTGTGGGAAAGGCATAACATAAGATTCACACCAATATCTGAAATACCAGATGATGTTAAAAAATTCCTGAATCTCGAAAACTACGAAAAGAATAAGTGACTGACGGAACCGTCATCTTAAAAAACCATCGTAAACAGTCTCTGCAGTCCCTTCCATAAACGCATTACCGCCACTCTCATAGATGAATAGATCACCACCGGAGGTCATCACCTTAATCCGGTCACCCTTCACTAGGCCCAAACGTTTTGCCACTACAACAGACGCCACAGACCCTGTTCCACAGCTTAAGCTCTCGGATTCAAGCCCTCTTTCATAAGTCCTAATCCGCATCTGTGTTCCATTCTCAATAACAGCAAAATTAACATTTGCACCCTCTGGAAAATTTTTGTCGTATCTGATCTTTGGTGCTTCAGTCTCTAGTGTGATGTCAAGATCATCAACGAAGATAACAGCGTGGGGAACACCAGTGTTCACGGCATAGACCTTGTATGCTCCGATCTCTCTCTCAAAGAAATCTACCTCGCAGTCCGCGGGTATCTCACTACCCCTAAAACCGGGCTTACCCATGTTGACTTTTATCCAGATTCCATCATCTATCTTTGATTTAATATTCAACACACCGGATAGTGTTTCTACTGTGAACGATCCGGATTTGACATACCCTTCGTCGATCGCATACTTCGAGAGACATCGGATGCCATTCCCACACATCTCAGCCTCAGATCTGTCCGGTTGAAACAGCCTCATCCTGATATCCGCCGTTTCAGATGGTTGAAGAAAGATTATACCATCTGCACCGATTCCAAAATTTCTATCGCAATAATTGAATGCAAAATCAGGTTTATCCTGGTCGGCAACTACCCTCTCCTCAAACTCATCTATGATTATGAAATCATTACCGTTTCCGTGCATCTTGGTAAATTTTATCATTTCAATGATCATCGTCTGCCTGTTGTTAATATAAATCTTTACTTTTTCTTGTTGTGATTCCTTATTAGGGGATCCCCATAACATTTCTTCCAACCATAAGAAAACACAAAGTTTAACACTTTTGATAACAGCATAGGTCATGTAAAAATTGACGTCTTCAAAGAGAGAAGAGATGGTGAGTATTCTGTCAATACCTCATGAAAAAGTCATAGGAGCTAAGTTAAATGGATGAGGGCCTTTCGAGAGAAGAAGTGATGACCATACTTGATGAGGCTAAGAAGAAGGATCTGAGATATGATAGGATATTCAGTTCTATGTGTACAAATCCACACCCCATAGCCGTAGAAGCTCATATGAAATTTATAGAGTCTAATCTGGGCGATGCAGGCCTTTTTCCAGGTACCAAAAGCATTGAGTGCAAGGTCATGAAGGTGCTTGGAACGCTTGTTGGCAAGACAAATGCTTATGGTTATATGACAACAGGTGGCACTGAGTCCAATATTCAGGCAATAAGGGCCGCGAGAAATCTTTATAGGAAGGAGAAGCCGAATGTGGTGATCTCGGAATCCGCACATTTCTCTTTTGACAAGATTGCAGATATATTGCAGCTCGAGATAAGAAGGGCATCACTCGATGAGAATTTTATGGTAGATATGGGTAGTGTTGAGGACCTGATAGATGAAAACACAGTTGCCCTCGTTGGTATAGCAGGCACAACCGAATTCGGTCAGATTGATCCGATAGAAGATCTTGCAAGAGTGGCAAAAAGAGAAGATATATTCCTGCACATAGATGCTGCATTTGGCGGACTCGTGATACCCTTCCTTGAGGCTGATTATAAGTTTGGTTTCGAGGTCGATGGGGTGTCATCGATATCAGTGGATCCGCATAAGATGGGGATGAGTACCATTCCCTGCGGAGGACTCTTATTCCGGGAGAAGAATTTCCTCAACAGCCTGTCCATATCGACACCGTACCTCAGCACAAAGGCACAATACTCTCTTACAGGAACCAGAAGTGGTGCAACAGTCGTTTCAACCTATGCAGTCTTCAAACATATCGGATTGAATGGGCTCAAAGAGAATGTGCGTCGATGTGTTGGCATGACTAGAATGATAGTGGACGAAGTTGAAAGCTTCGGCGTTTACCCGATAGTTGACCCTGTGATGAATGTTCTGGCTCTTGACCTTCCTAAGATAGAAAAAGTCCTTCTTATGCTTCTATTAAAGAACTGGAGAGTATCCGTAACAAGGAGCCCCAGAGCACTTCGCCTGGTTGTGATGCCACACACGACTGAAGAGAACCTGTTGCTATTTCTAAAGGATTTTAAAGAGATAGTGACTAACGTCTGAGACTCTTTGATTTTTATGATGGAGCGCTTTCATGGACCTTGAAGAATATGCAAAGCGAGCACTTCGAAGAGGTGCTACGAATATCCAATCAAGCCTTACAGAGAGGATCCTTGAGGTAAAAGATATCTCACGAGAGGACGCGCGAAAACTTGCAGATGCAGTTATAATCGAGTCTGATTCAACCCTTCTACTTAAGGGTGAGTTCCTGACATATTCAAGATCAGGAGTAACAATGGGTGACTTTGGTGTCGGTTCAAGGGGTAGGGGTGATTTTTACACTCATGAGAAGATTGCAGAGATTATAGGCAAGACCGGGGCAGTTGTCGATTCGAGTGAGCTTGATGATGGTGGTGCCATCCGATTGGGTGAAGATGAGTTTCTTGTGGTAACAGTTGATGGGATGCACTCCAGGCTCAGTGATTTTCCGTTTCTTGCCGGTTTTCATGTTGCTCGAGCGACTCTTAGAGATATATATGCCATGGGAGCCATTCCTGTCGCTCTCTTCTCAGATATACATGTTGCCGATGATGGCGATGTTGCCAAGATATTTGATCACATCGCAGGCATTTCTGTCGTTTCCGAGATCATGAATGTTCCACTCATTACCGGAAGCACACTTAGGATAGGCGGCGATATGGTGATAGGAGAACGTATGACCGGTTGTGTGGGTGCCGTGGGAACAGCAGAAAGTATCACGCCCAGAAAGGATGCGAGACCAGGTGATGTCATCTTAATGTCCGAAGGTGCTGGAGGAGGGACAATATCAACTACTGCCCTCTATTTCGGTAAACCGGAGGTTGTTGAAGAGACGCTAAATTTGAAATTTTTACGTGCTTGTGAAGCACTCATAAATGAAGGTCTTGTATCAAAGATACATGCAATGACCGATGTCACAAATGGTGGAATAAGGGGGGATGCACAGGAGATATCAAAGACCGCAAATGTTAGGCTGGTTCTTGACGACGAGAAGTTGAGATCACTTGTAAATCCGAGAGTCTTATCAATGCTTGATGAACTGAATATAGATTATCTCGGTGTATCCATAGACGCACTCCTAATCATAACACCAAGAGATACCTCGGAAACCATTATGGAGCTCTTATCAAGAGAAGGAATTCTCATAAGGGAAGTTGGTTATGTTGAGGGAGGAAAAGGATCTTCAATCATCCAAAATGGTGAAAAAAAAGATCTATTGCCACTCTTCAGAGAATCCGCATATACTCCGATCAAAAAGGTCGTCGGGGAGTCTGAAACAAAGGACTACAACTCGATGAAGTCGAAGATAGACAAGGCCGCCTCAGACTCAATAAAGAAGAGGGATAGAGTGATGAAACGCATAAAAAGGTAACTGATATATATCATTATACCGTACACGTCTTCAGATGATGGGGTAGTAGGGTAGCCTGGTCCATCCTCGAGCGTTTGGGACGCTTGGACGGCAGTTCAAATCTGCCCTACCCCATTAGATAGTTTTTGATAGGGCGATTAGATCCTTGTTTTCAACCTTTTAAAAAAGATTGATCACAACTACGACTTATAAACTTGCGACATAGGCCGCCCCCTCTAGTACTTAAAAAATAAAAAATTATTTAAACATAAAGGCGTGTTGTACTTCTTGGTTTGGTGTAGTTATGAGTTCTGATCTGGATGCGTTATTTGAACCGAAGACTATCGCCCTAATTGGGGCAACGACGAAGATGAAGTTCGGTTATGGTGTCACAAAAGACCTTCTCGAATCTGATTTTAAGGTATATCCCGTTCACCCTAAAGAGACCGAGATCATGGGTGAGAAGGTCTACAGATCTATTGAAGATATTCCCGATGATATCGATCTAGCAATTATTGTCATCCCTGCAAGTAAGGTGAAGAATGCGATGGAAGGTTGTGCAAGAAAGGGTGTAAAGGGAGTGATAATTGAATCAGCCGGTTTTTCTGAGACTGGTGTTGAGGGTAAGAAGCTAGAAGATGAAGTTGTAGCGATTGCAAAAGAAAACGGCATCCGGGTTGTTGGACCGAACTGTGTTGGCCTTATGAATATGGCAAACGATCTCTCCACGACTGGGATCAAGACTGATAGGTTGACAAAAGGCGGGGTCTCTGTGATTGCACAAAGTGGGGTTCTCGGAAATATACTTCTTGAATGGGCGCCTTCACAAAATATTCGGTTCAGTAAGGTCATAACTGTCGGAAACAAGTGCGATGTCACTGAGATTGACCTGATGGAGTACTTTGCAAACGATGATGATACAAAAGTTATCGTAATTTACCTTGAAGGCGTAAAAGGCGGAGAGAGATTCATAGAAATCGCAAAGAATGTCACAAAGAAGAAACCTGTGATTGTTGTGAAGAGTGGCAGAACCGAGCTCGGATCAAAGGCAGTAGCATCTCATACAGGGAGTATCGCAGGAGAGGACAGAATATACGACGCGGTCTTCTCACAGACAGGAATCTTAAGGTTCGGTTATTTTGAAGAGGCTTTTGCTGTGGCTAAGACCTTCGACTTCTTACCCCTTCCAAAGGGCAACAGGCTTGCCATTGTCACAAGTTCTGGATCTATGGGTGCACTTGCTTGTGACGAATGCGTGGCACAAAATATGAGGCTTGCCGATTTTGATCCGAAGACGATAGAGAAGATAAAAAAATCGGCTCCTGATTGGGTAACAGTGAAGAATCCAATGGATGTCGGACCATCTGGACTCTTTGTTCCCGCCGTAAAAGAGATAATGAAGGATGATGGCGTTGACGCTGTCATACTCATCATGGTTGCGCCACTTACATCTTTTGGAGGGTCACAGATATTTGATATGCTCTTCGGATCCTTCAAGGGGATGCTTTCGAAGTTCCGCGATAAACCATTTGTATTCTGTACCTTCGGTGACCCAGACCTCACCATAAAGAAGGCGAGGGAGCATCTTGAGGAGAGTGGTATACCGGTCTTCACTTCACCTCAGACGGCTGTTAAGTCGATTGCATCCCTCTATCGGTACGCTGAACACCCTAAATAGGAACTTTCGATTGAGACGGAGTCAGTTGAGAATATATTTATAGTTGATAAGATAATATTTTTACTAGATGGATCTTCTAGCATGGGACGGTGTTACTGTCGAGGTTATCAACCTAGTCGCCGGGCTATCTCTGTTTTTGATAGCCATATACGCGAGGAATAAGTTTGAATTTAGGATTTTCAGGATAGGTTGGAGTTTTATTGCATTATCAGGCCTTGTAAAGATCTTTGCTTCATCTTTTAGGATATACTATTCATACTATGAGCTTTACGATTACATCCCTTATGGGAGATTATTATTGGTACTTGGAAGGGTTCTTACTGTAATCGGCATATATCTACTTGCTACAGCCGCAATAGATCTGTGGGGGGACACGTGACATCAAGATCAGGGGTATTGGATATATTAAAGGATCTTACTTCCTGCGATAAAATAATCGGATCTGCTGTATTTTCAAGAGATGGTGTACTAATAAACGAATATGGGGTATTAAAAAGCGATTTACTACCTTCTATTACTGCCATGATGGTTAAATGTGCAGAAAAATCTATTAAACTGCTAAAAAAAGGCGATTTTGAATATATTTTAGTCAAATCTGACGATGGTGCTGTTCTAACTAAATCTTACCCGAATTTTATATTAAGTATCATGATTGAGTCTGAAAATGACTTATCCTTTGCTCTGGAGGGGATGAAAGATGCCAGAAAAAAGATTAATGAGATGATATAAGATTAATATAACTTCTTCATAAATCGCCTGTTACTGTTAATATCTCCTCTGGTTGTACATCTTTGGGTACTTATACCTTTGCAGATCTGACCATTCAATCGTGGAATGTATTATGTTATTCCAGAAAACCGGTTTATCGAATATCTCCTGCATGATTATATGCCTATAACCGAAGTTTTTTATCAAGGAATCTCTAATATCTTCGTAGCTCCCTCCTTTGTTAAATTTAATGGATATATGTGATGCATGTTTAGATATACTCTCTAAAATGTAACCATTATAACCCATATATGAAGATGAGATGCTTGCCATGAACTCAGTCGTAAGTCTTTCCCCTCCAAGTTCTATTCTTATCGAAGTAATCTCTTCACTGTCATCAATTTCAATTTTATGGCTGACTGACAACTCATCGCACAAGCTGATAATTCCCCTGAGATCGGATTCCTTCTGAATATCACTTTTTTCATTTATACTAACAATTGTATCATGGTCCGGAAGAGATCCCTCGGTTAGAGTTAAAAACCATTTAAACAATTTTTTTGGTATTAAAAATCCTTCATAAGCATTTTTTGTATTTTCAATATTTCTAAAGTTGCCAGAATCATCAATATAACCGCTTGATACGTCTATTATCTCTCTTATCGCGGCACTGAAATTACCATTGTGTTTCAGGACGATCTTTTCAATCTTTTTTAATTCTTCGTCTTCTAGCGATATATTTTTCCTTATCATGTCGATCAAAAATGAGCTTTTAAACAAAAGGCAGATTGGACCACACCCATATATTGTTTTCGAAAAAGTGTGATTAGTTGTGAACATCAACATGATTGTGTGAACCGGTTCTCAACTAGAACTATATAGATGAGAAGATATCTCTTCAACTATGAAGGCCCTAATAATATCTGATGGATTTAATTACCTGAAACCGTTGACATATACAAAACCCGAACCAATGATACCAATTTCTGGAAGACCATTGATAGATCATATGCTAAATCATCTCCGTGGCAATTTTATAAACGATATATCATTGACTATGGAAGCTAACCCATCTGAAGAACTGACTGAGTATTTCGAAGTTGACGATCAATTTGAATACCTGTATCTGGATGAAATATTCTGCGCAACTACTCGGAAGAAAAGGAATTCCAGTTATATCGATGACACAATTATTTTGTTCCAAGGAGATGTCATAACTGATATTAATCTTCGCGATATGCTGCAATATCATAAGATGTCCGGATCGTTATTGACTGTTGCACTCTCAAGATCGAAGGACCCCTGTAAAAATGACGAAGCCGGATGTGAGGGAGAAGGCTCATACAATCAAATTGAAACTTCACATGACCATCCAGGTAACGGTTTTACATGCGCAGGAATTTACATAACCGAACCTGAGACGCTTGATATTATGATTGAAAGGATTGAAAGAAACATCTTATTAAAGCAGGAAGAATTTATGTTTCCGTTTGATAAAAGCGAGATATCATATTTCATCAATGATGGTTTCTCTTTCAAGATTAATAATATTGACAACTATATTAAAGCAAACCGCAGGGTCCTTGAAAGTTCAAAAAAACAGATTTCTTCAGATATAATTGGGGATATATATGGTGAAGTAAATATTGGGGAGAATACCAAAATAGGAGAATCCATAATAATGGGTCCGACCTGGATCGGTGATGATGTCGAGATAGGTGATAACAACTTCATTGGGCCCTATACTTGTATCGGAAATGGCACACATATAGAGAGTAACTGTGACATAGGTAGCTCAGTCATATTCGAAGATGTTTTTATAGGTGAGAAGACATACATTAGTGATACTGTTATTGGAGAATACTGCGTAATTGGTAACAATGTTTCAATACGTAAAACAACTGTAGGGGGGTATTCTCAACTTGGTAATTATATTGAGATGATGCAAAACTCGATTCTTTGGCCATTCTCCTATATTCGCGATTTCTCTACTGTTGATGGCGTCATTAAACGATTTATCAGTAAGATCTCCAATTGTGATTATAACTGCATTCTGGCAGAGGAAGAGACATTCTACTTCAATACATATGAAGGCACAAAGATTAAACCTACCGGACTCTGCGCAAATAATATCTTTGATTTCTTGGAAATACTTGAGACTGTAGACAGTAGGTCTATAGAATACCACCTCCGAGAGAACTTTAATGATTTTGCACAGTGGCCACGGTTTATATTCAATGATAACAGACTCGCAAAAGATATAGAAAGGATACATGAAGGCGACGAAGATGCAAGGTCAAAACTGATAGAATTGTTTTCATCCAGAATTCTTGAGGTTTATACTAGTGATAAGGAGTTGATTGAAAATGCGCATTGCACTGCTTAGTTACGAATCTGCCCATCCACTTGCATTAAATAGAACATCTTCGCATATTACAAAGCTTGCTGAGGCTTTGCAGAGGAATGATAACGAGGTCCATGTATTTACAAGAATCAACTCTTGGGAAGATATGTATACAAAAGAGATTCGTAATGTGTTATACCACGTATGCCCGTTTGATTACGAGCCCGATTTTATATCACAGATTATGAATATTAATTGTTCATACATGGACGTATTCTCCGAGGTTGAAAAGGAGTACGGGAAATTTGATATCGTACATGGGTATGATTGGCCCATTGTCAACTCACTGGCGCGTATAAGAGAGATTAGCGATGCAAAGATAATTTTTACTCTAAGGTCTACAGAATATGGAAGGTGCGGAAATAATTTTTATGAAGGTCTATCAAGCTACATAAGGGATGCTGAGTATCAAGGTGGTCAAATATCCGATAGGATCATTGTTGTCTCTCATTATTTGAAAGATGAGATAATATGGCTATATAATCTACCGGAATGGAAACTTTCTATAGTCTATGATGGTATCAACCTAGACGAGTTTTATAAAGAGATCGATCCCGAAGTTACAAAAAATAAATATAATCTGATCGCTTCGGATCACATATGTCTCTTTGTGGGACGAATGACAAACAGTAAGGAGGAGGACATAATAACAAAAGCTATAGGACCAATTTTAAAAGATTTTCCTCACGCAAAGTTTATATTTGTTGGTAATGGTGATACAACAGGCAGGTTGAAGAGTCGCTTATGGGAGTATGGAATCTCCGATTCCTGCTCATTTTTAGGATATATACCCGACAAGGATGTCCTTGATCTTTATATTATAAGCGATATCGTTTGTATCCCATGTAATGACAGATGTTTTGGTATCATTGCGTTAAGAACAAGTGAGAAAGTTGATCCGGTATTGATACATTTATGTGGTAGAGGGTACCTAGAAGAGGATATTAGTAGTTTGGATGTATATTCTGATTCCAATTCTTTATCAAAAGTCATAAAAAAGAGTTTCGAAGTCGCAAAAAACGGCAATAAGAATATAAATAGGAGGCTAGTTCAGACCAAATCAATTTCTTGGGATGATGTTGCAAAGAGAGTGCTTGAGGTCTACTGCTCCGATCCTTTGATTGTATAAACAATCAAGATTTCTTACCCCAATCCTTCAAGCGTTCGATGACCTCCATCGAACCGGGGCCCAATGATCTTGTTATCATCGGTACAAAGTCACTCATGAAGAGTCCCCAGCCTTCCGATACACCTCTTATCATCTTTCCTTCGTTTTTCTGGGTTTTCAGTAGATCTCTTCTGAATGGAGAGGTTATTGTGAACTGTACCAGGGGATTTGATCTCCATTTATCTTCATATCTCTTCAAATACTCAGAAGATAGATCACCGGATTTTATTGCTTCTATTGCTACATCTGCTGCCATATCTGCCGATATCCAAGCATTCGGTACGCCATCTCCGATTGCAGCTGCCTCAAGACCTGCTGCATCCCCCACGACAAGGATTCCATTGCCATAACTCTTCATATTAAGCATATCTGGAAATAGGCCGGCGTACAGAGGGCAGGTATCCCAGAGTTTTGCTCTCAACTTGACCTTTGGTTCATAAAGCTCCTGCCATCGGTCTACCTTGAAGAATTTATCATAGTACTCATCAAGTAGCTTCGATGTGTTTGCAACCTTTCCATCATGTTTCAAAAACTGGCCAGCGGTCATGTGAATACTCTTCTTGTAGGGGAATATGTATACGGCCGAGCCTTGTCCCACTGGTGCAATCATCTTCTCTTTGGGCATCGACCAGTAGTACTCGGCGTGATTTTGTAAAACTGAGTCGACATCTCTTTCCGGCATCTCAAAGTCGTATAGCATGCAGAGTTCTATCGCCTCAGGTATGAACTTCTTTCTAACTCCTGCTTTTATTGCAAGAAAGTTTTGAAGACCTTCTGAGTCGATCAAGATCTTAGATCTCAACTCCTCCCCCTCGTCTGTTACAACGCCTTTTACATATCCGTCTTCTTTAATGATATCGGTTGCAGTTGTTGACAGTCTGAGTTCCGAACCTGCTTCAACAGCTTTGTCGGTAAGCCAGGTACAGAATGGGTTGCAATATAGCGAGTGCCCCATTGGAATGGGCAGAGTAAAGCGCGATGTGAAGTAGACCTTACCATCCCTTACAAAATGATGGGTGAGCCCGTATATTGTTCGTTCTATCGGTGGGTCTCCTTCCCTGATCCACTCTGGCCCGGCAAGTGGGCCATAAAAGGGTACAATACAGCTTGAGATGACTTTGTTACCTGGTTTCGTAGATCTCTCAACGATAAGGGTCTTAAGTCCGGCATCGGCACATTTTTTGGCAGCAACCGGTCCGCCGAATCCTGCTCCGACCACAATTACATCGTATTCGTCCATCTGATCACCTCACCCAAACTCACTTCGAAAACCTCTTCCACCAGGGGGCCATGTTATCTCAAGAGCATCTTCAGAACAGATGAACCAACAAGCTGCACACTCGAAACAATTTTCAAGAGTCTTTACACGAGCCTTATCGCCCTTCAACTCAAAAGCCCCAGCAACACACACCCTTACACAATCACCACAACAGGTGCAGGAATCGCCTATTTTGATGAAATCTTCATCAGCCAGTATCCACTCAATTCCGGGTATCTCGGAAGATCTAATGCGAGCCATAGAGGTAGTTAACCATTTATCATTAAAAATTTTTTGAAAATCATTCAGATGATTGTATCAGACTCAAATTTGATTATTGCGACACCGTCTTTGAATAGCCTCACAGTTCCACTCTGTGAGAGTGTTATTGCAAGAGCCTGAGTCTCATAAGTAATTATTGCTGCTGCAATGTGCCTGCCACCAAGTCCCTTTTGAATCTCAATATCCTTCGTATCGCTCTCGATGTATCTGCCCGCATTCAGGACTTTGCCTTCCTCATCTATTACAAACATGCCATCTAGCTGGGCAAAACCCTTCATAGAGCTCCAGTTTGATGTATCTTTTATGTTAACTGTGTGCCCTTCAAATGGATTTATCACTGATTGATAAGATCTCTTCAGGACTTCTTCTGTATCCCCTATGATAAAAGCGGTTCCGATACTCCTTCCCTCATAACCTTCAACGGCAAGCTTTAATGCAATCCCCAGAACCGCTTGAGTCACTTCGGGATCGACCCTGGCACTACAACAGTTCAATTTTTTGAATAGATCGGTCTCTCTTGTATCAATTAGGATTATGGAGTAAGTGCTCTCAAAATCTATGATCCCAACAATATAACCTCCCCGGATTGCGCCTTTAATATGTGCGATGGCAGCCGATTCTTCAAGCCACTCAATATCACTTTTTGATTTGATCAAGAGATCCTTTGGTATGTTGTTAAGGGAGACGTCCGTTGATATCAGATCGTTGAACTGAATTGAGGATTTTTTTATGTGCAGTATAGGAATGTCAGTCTTCGCAGATCGGAGTATGTTCTTTTCAGAGAGTAGAATAATAGCATTCGCACTCGTCTTGTCGGCGATTTTCAATGCTGCATCCGCTATTATCCTCCTAACTTTCATAAGTCCATCCCCAAAGTTTTATGCAGGTTAATTCACCTCAAAGATTATAAATGTTGTTGGGGAACGGATATGAGTGAAACGATGGTAGAGAAGATTTTGCAGTCAAAAGTGCCGGAAGATGTCAGTACAGGGGATATTGTTATAGTTCCTGTAGATTTTGTTTTTGCACACGACGGGACATTGCCACTTGCAATAAAACAGATGGAGACGATTGGCGGATCTGAAGTTTTTGATTCTGGAAAAGTAGTAAGTATGTGTGATCATGCATCGCCATCGCCGAGTGAGAAGACCTCAAATGTTCACATCTTGATGAGAAGATATGCAAAGGATAATGATATCGATTTCTATGAGAATGGTGATGGAATATGCCACCAGATAGTTGTAGAGCGTTATGCTGCACCATGGAAAGTGATAATTGGTGCTGACTCGCATACCACAACTCATGGAGGATTGGGTGCTTTTTCAACCGGTATGGGGAGTACCGATGTTGCCGGAGTAATAAAATATGGCAAGACATGGCTCAAAGTTCCTGAGAGTTTCAAGGTTGAAGTGAATGGAAGACTCGGCGAACATGTCTATTCAAAGGACGTCTTTTTGTATATGGTTGGCAAGATAACAGCAGACGGGGCAACTTATATGAGCCTTGAGTTCTTGGGTGATACTGTTGATGAGATGAGTGTCGAAGCAAGACTTACTATGACAAATATGGCGATTGAGGCAGGCGGAAAATGTGGTATCTGTAAGGGTGACGAGAAGGTGAGAAAGTTTCTTAAAAGATACGGAAGAGAAGATGAATTCAAGCCTCTCGCACCGGATGATGATGCAAAATACGCAAGCAAGATAGAGATTGATGCAGAAGACGTTGAGCCAATGATTGCTCTTCCACACAAGGTTGACAATGTCAAGCCGGTTTCAGAGGTGGGAGATATTGAGATAGACCAGGTGTGCTTGGGATCCTGCACAAATGGTAGAATCGAAGATTTCAGGATTGTAGCAAAGGTTCTCAAGGGCAAGAGAGCTGCTAGCGGTACCAGACTACTTGTTTATCCTGCAAGTAGAGACGTACTCATCCAAGCAACTGAAGAGGGGATCGTTGATATTCTCCTGAAGGCGGGAGCGGCAATATGTCCCCCGGGATGCGGATTTTGCATTGGAAAGACGATAGCTCTTGGTGATGGTGAGAAAGCGCTCTCTACTCAAAACAGGAACTTCAAAGGAAGAATGGGAAATGATAAAGCGGAGATCTACTTATGCAGTCCCGAAACCGCGGCAGTGAGCGCCATTACAGGAAAGATCACTGATCCAAGAGAGATCTAATAAAAGGAATGAGAAGTTTAAAGCTCAACTTCTCTTAAATTGCCCTCTTTTTTATACTCTCTCAGAAGCATCTGATAACCCTGAACTGCCATCTTGTTGAGCCCCATGATGTCAGTTGTCCCAAGTTCTCTTACGACCTTTGCGGGAACACCGGCAACAAGAGATCTTGGTGGTACTTCCATATTCATTGGCAGAACGGAACCTGCTGCAATAATTGATTCCTTGCCAATCTTTACTCCCTGGAGTAGAACAGATCCTGCACCTATGAATGCATTTTTCCCAATCTTTCCACCGTGAACTGCACAATTGTAACCAACGATGCTCTCTCCTTCAAAGACTATCTTGTCGTTGGCAGCGTGGACCACCGCATTCTCTTGAATACAACACTTTGGCCCTATGGATACACTATTCATATCCGCTCTTACAACCGCACCAAAAAGGACCATGCACTTCTCAGCGATTGTTAGGTTTCCGATAAGAGTTGAGTTGGGTGCCACATATGAACTTTCATGTATCTCAGGAGTTTTTCCCTTGAACTCAAGTATCATAAAAAGTCTTGCTAGAAGAATTCACCGGCACATTCAACTGCTCTTGCAATCAGCTCAGCAGATTTGTCAAGATCGTCAATATCCATCACTTCGACAGGTGAATGTATATATCTGCATGGGATGCTAATTCCTCCAGAAGGTATCCCATCACGTGCCAAAAAGATAGCTGTCGCATCTGTGGTTCCGCCGGAAGAGACGTCAAGCTGAATGGGGATATTGTTGCGACTTGCGGCCTCAGTTAGCCATTTAAGCACAGGTTCAGGTGTGATAAGCCCACGTCCTGATGCATCAAGGACGTTTACTGATGGTCCCTTACCCATCTCGATTGATGCATCCTTTTTTTCTATCCCCGGATGATCCCCCGGTATGGTAACATCAGTTGCAATTGCCACATCTGGATTGAGCCCAAATGCAGATGTCTTGGCTCCTTTGAGTCCGACCTCTTCTTGAACTGTTCCCACGGCATAAACGGTAAGGTCAGTCTTCATCCTCTTAAGTGCAGTAATCATCATTACAACGCCTGCCCTGTTATCAAACGCTTTTCCGGTGACTTTACCATTCCCAAGCTCCTTGAGCTCCATATCAATGACAACGGTAGATCCCGGTACAACGCCCATCTCTTCAACATCTTCTCTGTCCTTTGCACCTATGTCGATGAACATATCATCCGCTTTTATCGGTTTTTTCCTCTCTTCCGCATCCATCCTATGAGGTGGCTTGGATCCTATTACTCCATTGATCGGTCCTTTTTTACCCTTAACAACAACCCTCTGACTCAAAAGTGTTTGGTCGAACCATCCCCCAACAGTCACAAATCTGATGAAACCATTATCATCAACGTATTTTGCCATCAGTCCAATCTCGTCCATGTGGGCTGCTATCATAACAGAGGGACTCTTACCTTTCTTGGTTCCGATAATATTACCAATCCGATCTACACGGACCTCATCGACATAATCCTCAATCTCGCCTCTGATGATCTCTCTTATATCCCCCTCATATCCGGAGATGCCGTGAGCGTTGGATAACTTCTCCAGGAGGTCTTTTAATTCACTCATATGTATCACACTATTCCTGTAATTCAACCTATAGTTATTATAGTTATCTGTCGAATTAAATCAGTCAATATTGATTTTCCTCTTTGCTACCTTGATCTTTTTTAGGATCACTTCAAGAACACCGTTGTTGTAACTTGCCTTTGCACTATTGGGATCTACCGCGGAAGGTAGTTGCACCTCTTCGCTGTACGACCTTTCGTCACGAGAGGCTTTAATCTTAAGCAAATTGTCAATGACATCCAGTATGATGTCTTCTTTTTCTACACCCGGGATCTCTGCAACAACTTTTACCTCTTCATCAGACTCAAATATATCAATAAGCGGCTTACGTCCATTATCAACAGTCTTATCTGGGGCAAAGATCTCATCACACTCTTTAAAATCGGGGTATCCATCATCACCCCTACTCATAGAGAAACCAAAAACAATCGGTTCATTCTTCTCCATGCTTTTAACAAGATCGTCTAGGTCTACATTTGATAGAACCTCCTCGACTTTCTCATATAGTTCCCGAAAAATATCATCAAACGGGCTTTTTCTATCTTTTGACATCTTTTACCTCCTTCCTAAATTATAACTATTGATATAACAAATAAAAAAAATTACCGAGGCTTATCGCCTCAGTCGAAATCCATTCCTGGTGGCATTCCTCCCATGCCGCCCATTCCACCCATACCGCCTGGTGGCATCGGTGGTGCTGCGGATTTACTT
>JAXHUQ010000040.1:0-14149 GCA_034189535.1 Halobacteriota archaeon
TCCAAATGCTCTAATTGTTTTGAAATCTGCCCTGATAAAGCTTTTATCTGGTCAATAAAGTCCATAAAACATCTCCCTCTTTATATAACTATTGAATTTCTATTATATTATTGTTTCGGGTAAACCGATCCTGTTATGATGTCTACCGCCTTCCATAAATCAGTATTCCTTTAACTTACTTATACCAGGCTTATTTATCACCCCACAAATAAAATTTTCAACAAAAAAAGATTCTATGCAATCGCACACCACATCGGCTAGAGCGTCCAGTCTTTATACAAATTTCCCTTAGTTTAATAAATCGTTCTTTACCCAATCCGATCTATCCCTTCCCAGTAACGCTCTTCCAGTTCCCGCTTCATAAGTTTTCCATCGACATGTCTTGGTAGTTCGGAAACAAACTCTATGAT
Source organism: Halobacteriota archaeon (assembly GCA_034189535.1). GTDB lineage: Archaea > Halobacteriota > Syntropharchaeia > DAOWMC01 > DAOWMC01 > JAXHTN01. The sequence goes on from JAXHUQ010000040.1 coordinate 411, forward strand.
TCCAGGAATCTTAAAGCCGTAGAGACCTTCACTCTTGCAGAATTCCATAATCTCATCGGGAGAAGAAATTACCCCTTCTTTAAGCTGGATTATTGCTGCCGGAACCTCGCCAAGATCCTTATGCGGAACCCTTATAACGCCCACATCGGAGATCTTCGGATTTCTGACAAGCACCTCCTCGATCTCATTTGGGAAGATGTTGACCCCACCACTTATTATAAGCTCCTTCTCCCTTCCTGTGAGGTAGATAAAGCCATCCTCGTCCATTCGTCCGAGAAGTCCGTCATCAAACCAGGGTAGCCCGTCGACCATCATTGTAGAACTTCGTACCTTCTCAGGCGTTCCTGGATATTTCAGCGCAACTGTCATTAGGGTCCTCGTGAGAAGTCTTCCTTCCTTGTTTGGCGGGCACCAATCTTCATTTGCATCGTCGTATATCTTCGTAACCCCACACCTTGCCCTACCAACGCTTGCAATACGACTAGGTTCTTCCAAGTAGTCCTGAGGGATCAGTGCGGTTGTCACCATCGTTTCGGCAGAGCCATAGTACTCATGAAATACATCCTCACAGCACCCTTGCTCTTTGAAAAATTGGTTGGTCGCCCTCTTCAGATCAGGAGGACAAGGTGCAGCCGCACAGATAATCGCCCTCATCGAACTGAGATCGTACTTTCCCTTTACTTCAGAAGGGAGAGCCATGACCCTCTCAAGCATAGTCGGAGCAACAAATGTCCAGTTTATCCGCTCCTCTTCAATCAGCCTCAAGAACTCCTCGGCATCGAACTTTCTCATCGGAACGACCGTCCCACCGAAGATGATAAAAGGTATCCACCCGACAATAACGCCTGCGTGGTACATAGGACCGGGTATGAGGCACCTAATATTCTTACTAACTTCATCTCTTATCCTGTCACCTTTGAAGTAATATGCAAAACTGAACTCCATCACTGCAAGTTTGAGAAATTCCGAAAATGAAGATGATGGCGCATCTACCGAGCTTGAGAAGAGATAACTTACTGCATCGAAGTAATTGACGTTCTTTGGCGCCCCTGTTGTTCCTGAAGTGTATGGATTCAGCGCTAATATAAAGTCTGATCCGGGTCTAATTGCTTGCGAACTCTCGATCAGATCCTCGTATGAATGCATACCTTCCGGCACCTCGCCATCGCCACCGACAACTACATACTCTTTTACAGTCTCTAGCTCATCTTTTATAGATAGTATCTTCTCAGTGAACTCGCAATCGAATACGAGGACTTTGGGTCCTGCCCGATTGATTGCTATTCTAAGTTCATCAGGCCTTAGGTGCCAGTTCAACTGCGGCATCGGAGATCCTAGAAATGAGCATGCAAAGAAGAGTTCCAGAAATTCATTTCCATTATAAAGTACCTCTGCACACTTCTCCTTTTCTTCTAGTCCCAACTCTTGCAATCCGTTTGAGAGGCGAAGAACCCTATCTTTAAACTCGTTAAAGTTAAGCCTCCTACTAGAAGAGACGACAGCCTCTCTATCACCGAGAGTATTCCACATCGATAAAAAGAAGCAAGGGACAATATCATTCATCTTGAGTCTACTTCCCGAGACTGCACCAAAAACTATAGGAATTCCTCGCGTGAGACCTAACTGTTTCATAACAACCTTCAAAAGTCCACGTGTCTGTTCCATTCTGACGAGATCGGGAACTGCTCGCAATGCGCTACCAATTCCCCTATCATTTCCCATTTGAGTTGCCATCTATCCCACATCCAGTTTAATTGTTAGCTTAAGTGATGTCGGATTAACATTATTTTACATTATAGATAAGCCTTTGGGGGATCTTGAAAGATAAAAAATAGTAATTAAAGCTATTATCAACAAAAAAAAGTCGTCACCTGCAGATGCAGATGACCTTGTGAAATAAACTAAAAAAATATCTTTTGAATTCTCTTAATTTTTGAAAATACTGCTTTTAATATCTTTGAGGTCTATGTTTCCTGTAACATTCTTGACAGTAGACCGGCCTTGTACCATCAGGTTTGAATGGTACTTCTGCTTCCTGTCCACAGTCTGAACAAGTTATCTTATGCATCTCTCTTGGGCCTCTGTTGTACCCTTGTCTTCTATTATCTCCATACATCTTTTACACATTCCTTATATATACTTCCGAAGACCTTGGAAACCATCAATTAAAAAAGTATCTCCAATGACAACTCTTTTCATATTTTTTTAAAAAAATTGCCCACAAAATCTTCTTACACTTAAACACGTTCTACCATACATATAAAGCTTTCTGTTAAAAAGGCCCATATCAACAGATCAAAATTTTAAAAAATAAAAAAGAGAGTGAAGGATCACCTGTAACTTGGATGATACTTCTTTATGAATTTGTCGTCTATTCTCTTGAGCTCTCCTTCCGGTAGGCTTGATAATAGATCCCATCCCAGATCGAGTGTCTGCTGAATGGTCCTGTCTACATCCCTACCCTGTGTAACGAACTCTTTCTCGAAACGATCAGCGAATTCAAGATATTTTCTGTCCCTCTCTGTCAGAGCTTCCTCACCGACAACAGCCACCAGGTCTCTCATATCTCGACCCTCTGCATAGGCCGCATAGAGCTGATTAGACACACCGGAGTGGTCATCTCTTGTCCTCTCCGCACCGATACCTTGGTTCATCAACCTCGAAAGCGATGGGAGAATATCCACTGGAGGATATATGCTCTTTCTGTGAAGTTCCCTTGAGAGCACGAACTGGCCTTCAGTGATGTAACCGGTAAGATCCGGTATTGGGTGAGTGATATCATCATCTGGCATACTCAAGATCGGTATCTGTGTGATCGACCCTTTTCTCCCCCTCACTCTGCCAGCACGCTCGTAGGACATGGAGAGATCGGTATACATGTATCCGGGATACCCTCTACGGCCAGGAACTTCTTCTCTTGCGGCAGCGATCTCCCTTAGTGCCTCGCAGTAGTTGGTCATATCAGTAAGGATAACGAGAACATGCATATCACACTCGAATGCAAGGTATTCTGCTGCAGTCAAAGCCATCCTCGGTGTGATGATCCTCTCAATAGCAGGATCATCTGCAAGATTTATGAAGGCCACTATACGCTCGAGTGCACCGGTCCTCTCAAAGTCCTTCATGAAGAAAGAGGCTTCTTCGTGAGTGATACCCATCGCAGCAAATACGACAGAGAATGCTTCTTCAGATCCGAGAACCTTTGCTTGCCTTGCGATCTGAGCGGCAAGTTCGTTGTGTGGCATTCCTGATCCTGAGAAGATAGGAAGTTTCTGACCTCTAACGAGTGTGTTCGTTCCGTCAATCGTTGATATTCCAGTCTGGATAAACTCGTTTGGGAATGCTCTTGCTGTCGGGTTTATCGGAGCTCCGGTGATCTCGATCTTTGCCTCAGGAACAACCTCCGGTGCACCATCTATCGGTCTTCCCAGACCATCGAAGAACCTACCGAGCATATCCCTTGAAACGGGGAGCTTCATGATATCCCCTGTAAATCTCACTTTTGTCCCCGATGTATCGATACCTCTGGTACCCTCGAAGACCTGCACAATGGCAATACCTTCTCTTGACTCAAGTACCTGACCACGCCTCTTGTCTCCTGATGGCGTTTGTATATCCACAACTTCACCGTAAGCTACACCCTCAACACCATCCACAACGATGAGTGGGCCATAAACTTCAGATACACTAGTATATTCCCGTGTCTTGATATCAGCCATCTTTATCCCTCCAATGCAGCAAATGCTTCTTTCATCATACTCTCGAGCTCTTTATATCTGTCTGCAAACGTCTCATTTGCGTCATACTTCATTCTGGCAATATCATCTTTCAATGGCATGTTCTCTATTTGTTCGATCCCTATACCGGACTTAATCGCCTCGTTTGCCATGTCGAAGATATTAAGTATGGTCTTGAGCATAAGATGCTGCTTCTCAAGAGGACAGTAAGAATCCGTCTCATGGAACGCGTTCTGCTGCAAGAAGTCCTCTCTTAGCATCCTTGCAGTGTTCAGCACGACCCTCTCGCTTTCCGGTAGTGCGTCAGGTCCTACCAGTTGCACAATCTCCTGGAGCTCCGACTCCTTCTGGAGTATGACCATTGCTTTATTTCTGAGCTGCCTGAACTCCTCAGTCGCTTCTTTATTGAACCATTCTTCCGTTGAATCAAGATATAGTGAATAACTTCTCAACCAGTTGATGGCCGGGAAATGCCTTCTGTCAGCAAGTGTAGAGTCGAGTGACCAGAATACACTGACAACACGAAGGGTGTTCTGAGAAACCGGCTCCGAGAGATCTCCACCTGGTGGAGATACTGCTCCAACGATAGTAACTGAACCGTATCTATCATCACCACTTCCAATCGCTTTTACCCTTCCTGCACGCTCGTAGAAGTCAGCAAGCCTCGTAGCAAGATATGCAGGATAACCTTCCTCACCGGGCATCTCTTCCAACCTTCCTGATATCTCACGAAGTGCCTCTGCCCATCTGGATGTTGAGTCTGCCATGATGGCTACGTCGTAGCCCATATCCCTATAGTACTCGGCGAGAGTAACACCAGTGTAAATTGAAGCCTCCCTTGCAGCCACAGGCATATTGGATGTGTTTGCAATGAGTGTCGATCGCTCCATCAACTTCTCTCCGGTTGTCGGATCATCGAGCTCAGGGAAGGTATCAAGAACCTCAGTCATCTCGTTTCCTCTCTCACCACACCCAACGTAAACAACGACCTGAGAGTCTGCCCACTTGGCAAGCTGGTGCTGAGATACGGTCTTTCCGGTACCAAAACCACCGGGTATACCTCCTGTTCCACCTTTTGCCATAGGGAAGAAAGTATCATAGATCCTCTGTCCGGTAAGTAGCGGTACTTCAGGATTCATCTTGTCTTTATATGGCCTTCCTATCCTAACCGGCCACTTCTGCATCATCTTCAGTTCCTTGTCACCTTCTTCAGTCTGTATGACTGCGATTGTATCAGTGACAGTATACTTGCCTTCCTTGATCTCGGAAAGCTTACCGTTAATCCCTGCCGGGACTAGTATCTTGTGTGTTATAACTTTTGACTCAGGTACCGTCCCAAGAATATCACCCTCAGAAATATCAGTGCCTTCATGGGCTACAGGAGTAAAATCCCATTTCTCCTCGGTATCCAATCCCGGTACACTTACACCCCTTGTGATGAAATCACCGGTCTTATCCTGAATCTTTTGTAGAGGTCTTTGGATCCCATCGTAGAAATTCTTGATTATACCCGGACCAAGTTCTGCAGAGAGTGGGGCACCTGTTCTGACAACGGGTTCACCAGGCTTGAGTCCTGTTGTGTCCTCATAGACCTGGACGTATGCAAGATTTCCATCAAGTCTTATCGTTTCCCCCATCAGACCTTCATCACCTATGTGAACAAGTTCGTACATCTCACAGCCTCTCATCTTATCAGCAACAACGAGAGGTCCTGCTATCTTTGAAATCACACCATTTTCCATCTTATCTTCCTCATTTAAGTTCAATACCAATTGCTCTTCTTATCAATTCCTTCAATGGATCCAACTCTCTTTCAAGTTTTCCAGATTTGTCTGGGATCTCTATTATAATTGGAACAACACCTTTCTTCTTGAGATTGATCTCGTCTATAAAAGAACGGATACTCTCGGCTATCTTTTCCGTGATTATTATGATTGCAGCTTCATCATCCTTTGTCAGTTCCTTCAAAACCGGTGCTGCATCTTCACCTTCTGATATCTCCTTTGCGTGAGTGATGCCACACATCCGAAAACCAGTCACCGTATCAGCATCTCCAATTACCGAAATATACATCTAAACCTCCAATTTAAAACGTTACTAGCATATCCTTAATCAAATCCTTATTTACGCCTGCTTCTATTCCTCTGACTATCGCCCGCAGGTTCCTTACTTCAACATCTTTATTGCAAAGGAATCCAACAAAAGGACCTATACCGAAGGGCTGGCTGACTGATACATTTCTACCTGTCTGTGCAACGTGTACTTCCAGTGCCATCTCAAGCGGAATGATCGATTTTTTAGCCTCATACCTCTGGACAGCCTCTTCAAGAGCAAGACCACACTTCTTACCTTCAAGCATACTGACCATACCCTCAATATCCGGCATGTCTGCAAGCGAATTTAACGTTTCCATATTGAGTTCATAACCCATAGGAAGTATGTAATCTTTTATCTGATCAAGGCTCAGACCATCAGCCTTTGCTCTCATGATAGTCCTAAGATTAATTGCATCCACCTCGGTTCCGAAGAAGTACTTCAGGGCCTTGATGTTCTGTTCCGAGACGGTTCTAATCACATTCCAGAGCTTCTCGTATGCAAATCTATCGAGTGCCATCTCGATAGGCTGAACGTCTTTTTTATCCGAATAGATCGCTATCGCCTCAGCCAAGGGTGTCCCGTACTCCGTATCCTCAAGTTTTGAGATGAACTCTTCTGTCGACTGTAGATTTAGGAATGCCTCAACATCAAGTCTTCCCACAACAGGTATTTCCGTAAGATTCATTTCAATGGGAACACCTGCGTGAAGGGACCTAAGAACAGACTTCAGTAATTTGACCTCGTACAACTTGAAGCGTGCTGAGAATATCTCTTTTATTGAGTCCGGTGCAATCGAGATCATCCTCTGATAAGAGTCCTTCCTTGACTCATACAAAGCGAGTTCGATGGATGATGCCTCTTCAGGAGAACCTCTAATCCTTGCAAATTGAGCCTCGTAATCAGTACCTTCAAGATAACCGAGAACGTCAACCACAGAAGACAGCTCAATCATCTCTTCAAGCTTAGTCTTCGGTAGCAACTTCGACTCCATTGCCCTTATCCTTGCATTTGGATATGCAAAAGGTGCAATATCAAGTATTATCGGTTTCAGTATAGGTACAATTATTACGATGAATACAGCCAAGGCTACAATGGCAACCAGAACAAGTCCTACGACCGGGTCAGTGAAGCCCATATCCCCAAAGACAGTCAAAAATTCATCAAATTCTACCATTTATCCTCCAAAGAGTATCTGTGTTATCTCTGTTCTCAATGAGTCGCTAAACCTATCTATTCTCTCTTCAAGTGTATTGTTTACCTCAATGTGCTTGGATTCTGCCTTGATGGTTGGACCACCAAGACCCGGGCGTTCTTCACTTGAAAGAGATATCTTGCACTCGCCACCGACTACTTCTTCTATCTCTTTTGCAAGGTTTGTAACCTCACCTTCGGATACATAACCCCGGTCGCCAGTGCTGAGAATGACCTCTAGGTCTCCGCCACCGGAATTGATAGATGCCTCTTTTATCAGTTTTAACAGGATCTCGGAGTATGACTTTCCTGAGTGTCCCGCCTCCTTGATATTCATAAGCCCTTCCTTTGAATTGGCCATAACCTCTGAGATGAGTTCCTCTTTGGCGCCCCACTCAATCTTCTTCGATTTAAGCTTCGCATCAGCGATTATCCTCTGCTTCTTGAGTATAGCCTGCTTCTCCCCATCCGAAAGTATCACTTTCTTCCTCTTCTCAGCTTCGGATCTAGCTTCTTCAATGATCTTCTCTGCCTTCGCATTGGCCTCGCTTATAATATCAGCGGCTATCTTGTCCGAATCATCTCTAATCTTTTTAGTTATCTCATTGACACCCATAATACTAGCACTCCATTACCCGAAGAATCCTATACCGTACATGATTAATATCGCAATCAAAAGACCAAATATAGCGAAGGTTTCAGACATCACAGCAAGGACCAAACTCTTACCCATTGTTGTCGGGTCCCTGACCGCTGCAGAGATGCCTCCAGCTGCTGTAATACCTTGACCTATACCGGAAAGTCCTGCAAAACCAATTGCTGCACCAGCACCAATCGATGCGAGTCCCACTTCAGTACCAAGTCCCAATCCTTTCGCAGGATCTCCAAGTATTCCCACTCCTATCATCATCAGGATTGCAACGAGTAGACCGTATATTGCCTGGGTCTCCGGCAGAACCGAGAAGACCATACCTCTACCTAGGATCTCTGGTTTCTCTGCCGTACCGCCAACACCGGCTGCTGCGGCAATACCCTGGCCTATTGCTGAAAGACCGGCAAGACCGATAGCAGCGCCACATCCAATTGCGGTAAGTCCATGAACTAGCCCGATGTTGTCTATCACACCACCGCCGCCGAGTATTCCAACGCCTATCATAAGAAGGATCGCAACGAGTAGACCATATATAGCCTGAGTCTCCGGAAGAACCGAGAAGACCATACCTCTACCGAACATATCTGGCTTTGAGGCCGTTGCACCGATACCACTTCCTGCAGCCATACCCTGACCTATAGCAGAAAGACCGGCGATTCCTATTGCAAGTCCACAACCGATACTAACAATTCCGACTGAATCCGGTAAAGCCCTGGCGTCACCACCAAGTATTCCCGTACCGACCATCAGGAGAATCGCAACGAGTAGACCATATATTGCCTGAGTCTCCGGAAGAACCGAATATACCATACCTCTACCAAACATCTCCGGTTTCTCGGTTGTCGCACCGATGCCACTACCGGCTGCTATACCCTGACCTATAGCAGAAAGACCGGCGATTCCTATTGCTAGTCCACAACCCAATGCGGTAAGACCTGCCGGAAGTCCAAGTTCCGTACTCCCAAGAATGGGGGAAGATATCATTAGAAGGATCGCAACAAGTAGACCGTATATAGCCTGAGTCTCCGGAAGAACCGAGTATACCATCCCTCTCCCGAACATATCGGAATTTGATACTGCTGCACCAACTCCACTCGCCGCAGAGATTCCCTGGCCTATAGCAGAAAGTCCTGCTATTCCAACCGCAACACCGGCACCCAACGCTGCAAGACCAGTAGTAATTGATGCCTGTGGTTCACCACCACCAAGCAGACCAACACCCATTAATATCAATATCGCAGTGAGCAGACCGTAAATTGCCTGTGTTTGTGGTAAAGCCTGAAAAACAATTGAGGTCCCGAACTTTGATGGGTCCTCTGCCACCGCACCTGCTCCGGCAGCCCCCGTAATACCTACACCTATGCCGGATCCTATTCCGGCAAGACCAATGGCAGCACCGGCTCCAATTGCCGCGAGCGCCACACCTACATCTATTGCCATTGTTATAATGCCTCCTTTTCCAAGATAGTTAGCTCTCTTTTGACTTCAAACGGAGCGAATTTTGCCCCTCCTCCTTCATAGAACTGACCGAAAAACTCAACGTAATGCAATCTTAGCGAATGGACAAATGAACCGAGTCCGTTCATCGCCAAGTTGAAGAGATGTCCTCCGAAGAGTATCAGACCCATTAGTACATGACCTACATATGGAATCCCTCCGGTCATTCCGGCCAGTAGATTGAATGTTAGAGCGATTCCTCCTGTCGAGAGGCAAAGCGCCAAGATACGTGTATATGATAGTAGATTCCCTATATACCCAGTCACATCAAAGAGACCCATAAGATCAACGAAGGGAAATGTCGGTTTTATCAGTAACATCGCAAGGGATATCACAACCATAACCATGCCAATATCCTGTGCAGTACCTGAAAAATTCATGCTGAAGAATATATTTCCTATTAGGAGGAAGAGTCCGGGCTGGAATATGAGAAGCCACAAATGCTCTTTCACTGCCTCTCCATACATCTTCCTCTTCACTTTGTCGATGAATCCCATCATGATACCAAGATTCAGATGAATCACACCGATTATAAGCGAAGTAATAAGAATTGATACCAGTGGGCTACTTGTAAGCGGTCCGAATAGACCTAGTATGACCGGAACAGCTCCCTTTCCAAGTGGATCCAAAATGATAGTTGAAGAATCAAAAAGATTCCACTCTACAAATAGATTACCGAAATAACCTCCAGTGAGTATTCCAAAGAGTACTGTACTTATTCCCGCGAGAGTTAGCACAATCGAGAAGTTCTTATGACTCTGATCATACTTTCCCGAGCCCCTCAAGATTCCAATACCAACAAGAGTTGTCACAAGGCCATACATCGCATCAGTAAGCATCAGTCCGAAGAAGAAGATGAATACCGGAGCAAAGAAAAGCGTCGGATCAAATTCGTTGTACTTAGGTGGTGCAAACATCTCAGTAAGCCACTCGAAGGGCTTGAGAGCATTTGGGTTATCAAGCTTGACAGGAATCTTCTCTTCGGGTTCGTTTGGCTCTGAAAACTTGACGACACACTCGTCATTTGTAATCTTTGTGACCTCTCTTTTTATCGCATCACATTTCTTCGCCTCTACCCAACCTTCAAGAACAATTGTCGTCTCAGTCTCTGCAAAGTTCGAAGATACATCACCTCTTTCTCTCTCTATGGCAAGTAACTCCACCGTTGATTGGATTTTGTCGAGCCACCGGTCTGATGCGTTCAAGAGTTCCATTCTGACCTCCTCTCTTCTTGCAATAGTGGACTCAAGGTCACTCTCTAGCTTATTTAAAGCCTCGGAAGGGGTTCCTGATTGCCCCCCAATATCCAGTTTTTCAAAACCGATCTTCGATGAGTATGATAAAACAGGTGCTGCTTTATCGTTACAAATGGTTATAAAAACAACATCTTGTGACTCATTTACGCTTGCTGATTCAACAGAGAATTCCTCAGTGATCTCCGACATACCGCTCTCGAGATTGTCCGAATAACCCTTTGGCATCAATCCGGCGAGGACAGTGACGAAATCGCCCTTTCCCAAAAGTGAGAGGTCGATATCAAGGGCCTCGATAAGCTCCAAAGGCGCTTTGGTTTCACTTATCTTTGAAATAGTCTCTTCAAGCTCGAAAAATTTTGATTCTGGACCTGATATATCAGATTTAATAGCATCCAGAAGATCTTTTGCGTCATTTACAAGCTTTTCACCGTAGACATCCTTCACAGGTATCGTCTTTGGCGGCACGGGTGCCAGTAGTTTCTTTACCCACCTTGAAAAGCCCCCTATAAATCCACCCGATGCCTCCTCTTCAACTTTCACATTCTCGAAGGTATCAAGTATATGCCCATACTCCATAAATAGCGAAGTGATCTTTCTCGCTTCTGGATCGACATTACCCCTACTCAATAGAGCAGACCACTCGGGATTTACAAGCTTCTCAGTAAAACTCTCGATCTGTACAACGCCTAGCTCATGTAATCTCTTTACCAGATCATACTGGTTATCCTTAAGAGTGACAACCAGTATCTTCTTCATTCTTGAAGGCCTGAGCATGATCAATCTCCGATTAGCATCGCAACAACTCTATCTGTTGCCGCATCAATTCTACCTCTCGCTTCATCAACCAGCTTCTTCACATCCTTCTCGCTCTTATCTATGATCTCTGATGCTTCAGTGGTCGCTTCCTTCTCATATTGATTTAGCATTTCATCGACCGATGAATTAGAATCAGATTCTGCCTCTTTTACCATGCTCTCAGCTTTCTTTGTAGCATCATCAATAATATTTTCAGCATCCATCCTTGCCCTTTCAACCGACTCTGACGCTTCTTTTTCCACTTTTTTTATGGATTTTACCGACTCGAGAACCAGATCAATTCCTCCCTCTATCGTCACATTTACACGCTCTCCTTTTGATAGTAGTATTTATATCTTTTTCTATTTTAGGTAGACGGAAAACAATGGTAATTATTGCATTTTTTCCCATACCTCAAGGTGTATTTATCCTATAAACGAGATTTAGAAAAACCTAAGCATACTTAAAAAATATAATTTTGTTGATCGCTATGATTAAGATCTATGAAAATGTCGGGATGAACATAAATGCTGAGATCAGCGAGGATAGAGTTAACTTCAAAGCAAAAGGTGTCCTTGGACCGGTTGTGAATCCTATTGTTAACCTCATGATGAAATATTTCAGAGAGGAGAGACCACTTGTTTTATCGGATGACCAGTTAATTTTTTCATCGTGGATTCCACCGATGCCAAGCAAAGCTTTTGAGAGACTTGTTAATAATCAGATCAAGATGGCGGTTACCCGGACCCACATCCCTGAGGAGGTCTCTGTTGCAGTTACCGGAAAATGTCCATGTGACTGCATGTTCTGTTGTGCAAAAGGGATTGTTGCCGAGCCTGAACTGACACTTGACGAGATGAAAAACCTCATCGATCAGGCAATAGATGCCGGTGCATATCTGCTCGTATTCGATGGTGGGGAGACGCTACTTCGTAAAGATATCTACGATATCATCGGGTATGTTGATGATCGCGCAATTGCCGTTATGTTCACAAACGGCTTGTACCTGACAGAAGATGTTGCAAAGAAGCTCAAGGAAGCTGGCCTCTATTCGCTTCAGGTGAGTATAGACAGCCCATACCAAGAAGATCATGACAGAGTAAGAGGGTTTCCCGGGATCTTTGAGAAAGCAACCTCCGGTGCAAGAGCAGCAGTAGAGGCAGGTCTTCTCGTAAGTTTATACTATGTTGCAAGGCCTGAAAACTCTGATGAAAAGACACTTGATGACCTAGTGAAACTTGCAGGGGATATAGGAGCGCATGAGGTCTCGATATATGACATTCTCGCAATAGGGAAATGGCTTGAGCACGAGGACGAGACGATGAGTGCAGAGGATAGAAAAAGAACAGTTGCACTTCATAAAAGAGTGAACTCTCCGGGAATGAAAGGTCCGAAAGTGATGTCTTTCAGTTACTTCGAAGGTCCCGAGCTTTATGGTTGTCTTGCAGGTAGGAGATGGATGCATGTCACTCCTGCAGGAGACGTGATCCCATGCTCATACACACCTATTACCTTTGGGAACATAAGAGAGGAGCCTCTAATAGATATCTGGAAGAAGATAAGAAGTCATCCGGCCTACAAGAAAGACGGCTTACCTTGTATGGTTCAGAACAAAGAGTTCAGGGAGAAGTACATCTACACAATACCAAAAGACGGGAGAATCCCGTATCCTGTCTCAAATTACAACAGCAAATAAGATCAGATTAACAAAGATACGAGAATGCAAATGTTCTATGATGTGATCATCGTAGGAGCGAGTCCATCAGGGCTTACTGCTGCCAGATATGCGTCTGAGAAGGGTTTAAAGACGCTAGTGCTTGAGAAGAAACAGGATCTTTCACTATCAGATCCTGCAAACACTATGCTTTACTCGATGCTTGATAAGACTGGGATATCGGTTCCTGAAGACTGTATAACCCATAAATTGAAAGGTACACGCATGTACTCTCCATCTGGAGATTTCTTCGAGATGGAAGATCCCGGTTTTTTTATGGATAGGGCTAAATTTGATGAATACTTGCTTGAAGAAGTCTACAGGAATGGAGGAGAGGTTGTTTTCGGATCAGAAGTAACTTCTGCACTCCTAAAAGGCCCAAAGGTCGTTGGAGTCACCTCAAAGGATCGGAATGGCTCAAATGAGATAGGTTCAGATATTGTGATATCAGCTGATGGCTTCAGATCCTATATACCTGTTCAGTTGGGGCTGCATACCACCGAGCACCCTCTGGACGTTGCAAGAGGCGTTCAGATGGATATGACCGGAGCAGACATCGATTCTGACTTCTTCGAGTTCTACCTGGGTAGAGAGGTTGCACCGGGTTGGAAGGCAGCAATATCGCCTTCAGGAGAAGATAGTGCAAGTATAGCTGTATGTATAAGAGGTAAAGGATCGTCAGATAGTTACCTGGATAAGTTCATCTCAAAATCAATAGCCTCACCCAAGTTCAAGGATGCAAAGGCTTCTTCGAGGATTTATGGTCTGGACACCGTCGCTACCATACCAAATCAGATAGT
>JAXHUQ010000041.1:0-14099 GCA_034189535.1 Halobacteriota archaeon
GAAGATGCAACACCGATTGATGAAGATGTAGAGCTGATGAAACACGTCTTGGATCAGGATTCGTCATCTGAAGATATGGCACCGGTAATGATAGGTCACGACTTTCTTGAAGATTTCAGAACCGGATCAAGAGAAGAGATCCTTGAGAAGATCACGGCTGCTCATAGAAAGCTATCAAAGGATTTTGACATCCTGGTAATCGAAGGTGCACGGACATCAAATGTCCTGTCCCATTTGGATCTATCTTCAATTTCACTTGCCAAAATCTTTAATTCATCTATTTTGATTGTATCAAAAGGCAGTGATGACAGTATATTGGATGGTATCGTTCATCAAAAAAAGGTGGCTGATTCCGAAGGGTGTCCTGTTGTTGGTTGTGTACTGAATAACATCCCACGTCCGTTTGCGGAAAGGGCAGATAAGGTCGTACGAGTGGCTCTTGAGGAAAATGATATCAAAATACTAGGAATTATTCCTGAAGAGAAGATCCTTGGTTACCCCACCGTAGAGGCTGTTCATGATTTTATTGGTGGTGACCTTATAGAAGGTAAAGACCTTCAGGATAAATTGATTGAAGGGATCTACATTGGCGCTCTCTCAACTGAAGGGGCGAGGCAGTATTACAGAGACTTTAAAGATAAGGCTCTGATAACAGGTGGTGATAGGGCTGACATGGCGGTCGCAGGAATAGAGGCTGGTGTTTCTTTACTCGTCCTTACCGGAAATCTTTATCCACCAAATGGGGTTCTAACCCTTGCGAGACTGAAGAAAGTGCCGATAATACTCGTCCCCTATGACACATTCACAACAGTAAAGAGGCTTAATGCGGTCACAGGAAGAGTCAAGCTTTGGGACAAGAGGAAGCTTGATGTCTATGAAGAGACTGTCTCTGAATTGATAGACTGGAAATACGTCCTGCAGAAGGTAAAGGAAACAGATTAAATATGAAAAAAAATAGTATTGGACTACCTCCTCAAAGGTAGTTCAATATGTACGATTTTTTACTTAGCAAGGCATTGAACATCCGCCCGCACAGCCACTCATAAGTTCACCGAGAAGATCAGGATTTATTCCACAAGCCCATGTGTAAGGGGATGTTGCTTCTTGCTTCGTATCCCTCTTCTCAAGTTTCTTTACCTCCAGATTTAATTCCATTCCTATTCACCTCCTTTTACCATCAAACAAAAACGGGTGCGAGAAAAATTAACAACACCCTGCCATTATATCACCGAGAAGATCAGGATTGATTCCACAAGCCCATGTATATGGCGTTTCTTGCTTCGTATCCCTCTTTTCAAGCTTTTTGACTTCTAACTTCAATCCTCCGATCATCAAGATCACCTTCTTATTATTTCTTTAAATTGACTTGCTTCTCAACAACATGTAAGTTCCAAGCTTGGAGACTCAAGGCAACCACCTACTGGCTCCTTGGTCTCTCTTGACTCAAGTTTTTTAATTTTTAATTCCAAATCCATATCTTTTCACCTCCATGGTATCTTTATTTACTCTTAGGCATTCTTAGGCCGTTTCATTCACAGCATGACATTCCCAGGTCTACATCGCCAAGACAGCTTGGTGTGGTTAGGCAAGTTGTTGATTCTGCCTTTGTATCTCTCTTCTCCAATTTCCTAATCTCAAGTTTCAGATCCATATCTTTTCACCCCCTGTTTTTTTGATAAAATCAGAACGTTAGTATATAATCTTACTATTTATAACTTTTGGTGAATGAATAAGTCTTAAAATCTAAATCTGCGTAATAAAGACCCTTTTAATTAAATTATAATTGATATTACTCCGATTTTGAAAATCGTAAAAATTATGGTTCTTTGTAGTTTTTTAGGATTTTTTCACCATTACACTTATTTGAACCGTTCTCAGCCCCCTTTGATCAACCAAAGATCCACCCACTATTCCGTGCTGTTCAGCAGATGATTATTGGATAAGTCCCAATTTTTCTTCCATAGGGCGAATCAGTTATAAAATAGCATCATCATTTTTCCAAAAGTGTAATCCTGCCTCTCCACCCTATGTTTATCTCGAGCTCGTCACTTCGCCCCATCTTTGAATATCCGTCTGTGATCTTCACAAGGGAACCAATATCGGCTTCTTTTAGGAAAGATACATGCTCATCCCATAGCACAACCTTTATTCGGCCCGTCTTATCGCTCACAAAGATGTTTGTCACCCTGCCAACACTCTCGTCTCTTTTGATAAACTCTCTTACCGTATCAAGTCCCGTAACGTTACCGACGATAGTGTAAACACCATCCAGCCCTATTGAGTCTATCGGAGTGATCTCTTCAGTGTATTCAACATCTTCATCACTCAAACTTATGGAGGATCCTCTACCAAGGTGAACCTCCACTGAACCGTAACTCTCTTTTGAGTAACCGTTGCTGATATCAACTACAGAACCCACATCCACCTCAAGAGATGTCATCTCACCCCATATCACTACACGTATCTTGCCTGTCTCATCGCCAATAACCAGATTCTTTACATTACCCTCAGTCTCATCCTTTCTCCGAAACGTCCGGATATCACTCAGGTCAATGATCTTTCCGATTACATTTACAACACTCATATCCGGTGAGATCTCCTCAATCTTGTGCCTTCTCACCTCTATCTCTTGATCGATGGGCTCAATACCACCATTCTTTCCGACGTTGACCTCGGTACCTGAGTACCCTTCCTTGACATACCCACTCACCTTCAGGGTATTTCCAATCTTAAGTTCTTCACTCCTCACAAGGTCTGTGTACTCGTCCCAGATGGCAGTTCTTATCGATCCTGTCTCGTCTGCAAGAGTCATATTTACAACCCTACCGACTGTCCCATCTTCACGAACAAACTCATTGATCTCACTCAACTGTGTAACCTTTCCAACAAAACAGGCGTTCATCTTTTCAGGTTTTATATCACAGATTTTGATCTGGGGACTTACTCCATAATCATGTGCCACCATCATGGCCGCCGTTCCTTCATCGCAGAGTCCGCCCATCATATCGATCTTCTCTTCAACCATCTCCTTGAACTCCTCAAGTGTGAGTTGATCTTCGAGTTCCTTGTAGACCGCTGCGATATCGTCCATTCCATCACCTTTCGGAGTTTTTATTCTTCGAGAGGAACTTCAGACTCCTCTTCTTCTCTTTTTGGCGACATAATTTCATTGAGTTGATTTATCCACTCATGGTTTTCAACCAACCAGTCATACTCCTCTCGCAGATCGAACTGCTTCAGGGATTCAAAGGATAAATTAGCCTTATCATCGTTTTCATGGTTCAGAAAAGCCTCCATTAAGAACTTCTCAACGTCCTCATCTTTCTCCGGTACATCCTCCCTTTTTATAGACAATATATCGTAGAAACTCTCATTTGGCGGCAGATAATCCTTCCAGTCACCATGTTCGGTGAGTAGTGTATCCAGCCGCACTATATCATCGTGATTCTTCAAGAACTTCAAGAGTAGCCCTTCGTGTTCCCTGATATCCCACCTATCACGATTACCCTTTATCTGAATCAAGAAGAATTCATTTATATTCTCCTCAAAGAAGCTTATCAAAAGATCATAATCCCATTTCAGATCTTCATCAACCAATATTGAATAGATTTCACTTACAAGATCCGATTTATCCATCGAATTATACTTCTCTTCAATCTCTTCTTTTGAAGCACCATCATCAACTCCAAGCATACCATAGAATGTAGGAGCTCCTTTTATGAATAGACCAATCCATTCCTTGTGTAAATCTTCAAGATATGATGAAATGGCATACGTCTTCTCCTCCTGCAGGAATTCTTCGTGTTTTTTTATAATCTCTTTCTTGTCTATGGGCTTCAATACCTGAGAAACCCTCTCGAAGAGTTCCAAAGCTGCAACATAATCTTCAGATGCCTTTTCATCATTTAAGGTGTTGTAGGCCTCCTCAACAAGCTCGGGACCATAGATTGAGTGTTCTTTCTTCACCTCATACGACTCCTTGAGGACCTCCTCGGAGGCATCCTTTGGTACGCAGAGAATAGCATAATAAGTGGGATAACCTGATACCATATGATCGGGCCATCCAGGGTGTTCAGTTTCGATCTTGTTAAATTTCTGCATCAATCTACTTGATCTGCTCGGGTCGACGTATCTCTTCGATATCTTCCAGTAAGGGTCATCACAATTAAAATATTTTGTCCACTCTTCAAATGCTTCCTTTCCTCTGGGCTCTTCTGACTCGCTCATCTTATCCTCCGTCTTATATTGATCTAATAAGCCTTAAAAATCAATAAGATAGACTGCTTCTATGATTTATACTAGCCTAATCCATTAGGAAAAACTTGATTAAAAATGCTTCGGTGCATTATTTTTAAATAAAAAACTCAAAGCGGACCCTACAATCACATAAAATCAGACAGATCCATCTGTTTTGATATATCGCTACCAAATAAAGAGTTGATCTCCATATTGAGTAGCTCTAGCCTCTGTTTAACATAGCAGGATACACCAAACTCCTCGGCAATTTTTAGCGAGACCTCCATATACTTCCTGACTGAACTTTCATGGACCGTGAGAATTAGTTTACCACCGCATTTGCAGACGCCGCTAAGAGGCACTCTTCGATACTTCTTGTTACACTTGACGCATCTGACCTGCTGCCTGGAAAAAGCCCTCATATTTCCCATTAAATCAGGAATAAAGTGCGATTTTATGACTCTTTCAGCCACATCTCTCTCATCTACGGATCTCAATTTCCTGGCAAGTTCTAACTGGGCTTCCATCTTCTCAATCATCGATCCCAGTGTCTTGTATGCGCTGTTTCTTGGACCATCATTTATATTTCTTGTATCGTGTGTGAATGAGAAGTCACAGTACTGCAACGGTGTTCCAAGCCTTCCACTGACAAGATCCATACAGTTCTCAATATCTTTTGGCCTCTTGTATTCGAGCGTGGCCTCGTAGAACTCAAGTGGATAACTGCCCATAACGTCGATATTATGCGCTTCGCTGTCTATCTCTTTGGGATGGATACGTGACGTAAGAACGAGAGGTGCATCCATCTTTCCTCCTCTTCTCTCCGGTAGATATGATCTGGAGAAGTTGATAAGTCCATCCATAAGAAGCATCACACAGTCCTCATCCCCATCACAGTTGCGTCTCTTTGCCGTATGAAAGAAGGGATGAGCATAACTTGTTGACGTTGTGGTAAATCCTAATACCCGGCCGAGAACACCGGCCGATGTGTGTGGCGCAAGCCCTATGATAAGTTCACCGACCATATCTTCTCTTGTTGCGGCATTATAGTAGGGTTCAAGGTGGTAGTACTTCACTAAGAGATCGTCGATAAACTTTGAACAGTTGAGGAGGTAATCACCTGCATCAATAGATATGATAACATCCTGAACTTTGAGCTCTATCAACTGATCGCCACTTGTTATCTCCTCACCGTGGATATCCCTTTTGTACCCCAATTCCCTTGCCTTCTCCGCACTTATCCCCAGCTCATCAGGTCTGAAATGTGTCAACGGGAGATCGGTCATATCATACCTGATCGTGCCATCTTTGAAGACGAACACACCGTGTTTCGCCCTCAAAATTCCCTTCTCCATCGGTTCAGCCGTCTTGTTTTTCGATATCATTCCCTGAACCGCTTTGACATTAACATTCGTCTCTTTCAAATTCCTCAAAGCTTTGGAATGTAGCGACCTGATATCAACCATCTGTTTTACAACCGATGTGGTCTGTTTCCCGCAACGTGGGCAGTTGCCTTCACTTACTATATTACAGCTGGGACACCTGTATATCGGTACAGTGAACTCGCCGCATTCACACCTGCATTCAAACATCTCTTCCCTACATGAAAGGCAGTAACGCATTCCCATCTCAACCTCAATCTCGCCATATTTTTTAGTGGCATCATTAAGAAGTCTTGACCTCCCACCTGATTCTCCGATAGGAAATAATAGATGAGGGGCGGGTTTCATCTCTCTTCTCTTCGACTTCTCTGGTCTTCCCATTCGTCCGCCTATCCTTGTTGGTGCCTTCACCATAACCTTCAGTCCACTGAGTTTTTGTACTGCATCAAGTGGACTCTCAAAATCCAGATCTTCCCAACTCTTCCTAAAATTTAAATCAAGGCCAAGACAGGTAGCAAGGATGCGTCCTTCGGCAATTGTGATTTTCTCGCCATCTAAATGATGCAAAACCAGAAGCTTCTCAAGGATATCTTTGATACCGGTATCCATCAGAAGACTGAGTACATCACCTTCGAATCTCCCATTCTCCGAGGTAAAGTCCGAAAGCCGTCTGAACTCGTCCATTGATATGTCGTGCCAAGTATACGTGTACTCCGGATGTATGGGAACTCCCCACTTATTTGAATACTCAAGTGCAACCTGTGCAGTGACCTCTCTAGGAAATTCAAGGTTTTCCGGGACCTTTGCCTTAAGTTCCTGTTCCCACCAATCGGTACAGTAAGACCCAGGGATGAGAATGTGATTATTCTCAAGGAACTCTCCATAACCAATGAGGATTTCTCCGACATCGATTATGCGCTCAACTTCCTCTCGTAGCTTATTTGCCTCTTCAACGGTATCTATCCTTACAACATCGCCATTCTTTAATCTAACAGTCGGGCCATCGATACTATCGACAGGGACCATACTCGCTGCTTTGCCCGGACGTTCCAACTTCACCTGGGTTCCAGGTGAGATGAAATCATCAAGTAGCATCATCGTGGCAGGGTTGATTCCGGCGGCAGCTATCCCGGAGTTGCGTGCTCTTCCGTATCTCAATCTGAAGCCGCCTTTTGCAGACGGATGCGAGAAGACCGGCCTTCCTGCTATCAGGTCCTTGAGGAACTGCTCTTTTGGAGAAATTTTTGTATCCTCTTCTTTGCCCTTCACATCTTTGTGAAGGTCATCGAGCCAATCCCATCCGTTTAACTTCAGCTGATTGACATATTTTTTAAGTTTTGGTGCCTTGAGTGCTATCCCTTCAGCTATGATGAGGGAGACACCGCCACGGACCCTATTTGTCCCCACCCTTTCGAGGTCTCTGTAGCCCTCAACCTCAACCTCTTCTGTTGGCTCACCATCTATGCATATCGGACAGTTCTTGACTATCAATCTTATCTCGTCATTCGATGGGGTGTACTGTAGATTTGCAACCCTTTTGTATATCGCTACCTCTTCGATATACCTCTCGATCTCGTTAGAACGAGGTTTGTATGAAGAGAATCCGAGGGCTCTTCTCACGTAATCTGCCACCAGAACCGAGAGCGCCTGAGCAGTACCACCGGCACTTCTTATCGGTCCTGCATAAAATATCTTGACATAAGACGAACCATCATCATTCTTTCCCTCTTCGACCTTTGCAATGCCCTCTATTGGTGCTGCAACAACACCTTCGGTGAGCATTGCAACAGCTGTCCTGATAGCATCCTCGATGACCTTTATCTTGGTCTTTCCCTCACTGAATCTGCCTTCTGCGAAGTCGAGGCCTATGCGTAGTGCAGCCTCTTCTCTTTTCACCTCCTGCTCGAGCTCGCGAATCCTATCTGCAACCTTGATCTCGACAAGACTCTCTACCCTATCTGCCAGATCCTTTGCTATGGGAATCTCAGGATAGGGGGCAGGATCAGAGCCCCTCTTTCTTGCCTCTCTGGCTATATGAATGGCTCGTTTTAGCTCACTTTCCAACCGGCCAAAGTATATTTCCGTTTCATTTTCCGTGCTTTATCCCCTCTTCAATCACCAGAAGTATAAAGCCATCCTTCATCCATTCTTGAGTAATCAAGAAGTTCTGATTCATTGAAATAAATAGATATCTCTCTTTGTGCAGATTCAGGAGAATCAGAAGCGTGAACTATATTTTTAGTTATCCCCATCCCGAAATCTCCTCTTATCGTCCCTACATCTGCCTCCATAGGGTTTGTTGCCCCCACCATCTTACGAATTACCGCTATAGCGCCTTCTCCTTCTATCACCATCGGTACGGCGGGCCCGGACTCAATGTGGCTGAGGAGATCGGGGAAGAACGGTTTATCTTTATGTTCTATATAGTGATCCCTCGCTGTAGCGTCATCAACCTGTATTAATTTGAATGCTACCAGTTTGAGTCCTTTTCTCTCAATCCTTGAGATGACTTCTCCAATGAGTCCGCGTTGGACACCATCCGGCTTAACCATAAGAAATGTTCTTTCCATCACGCATTCTTCCTTATCCAATCAACCTTTCTCGGTGCCCTTCCGAGTGCCTGATTCTTCTCACATTTTGATGAACAGAAGAACAGGATGGTTCCATCCTTCTTGACATACATCTTCCCGGTACCATGCTCTATTAAAGTCCCACAAAACGAACACTTTTTGTTCTCCATCTTCTCACCGTGAAGTCAACTTACTCGCTTCTCTGTTCGTCTCGTTGAGCATGAGTGTATCACCCATCCTTATCGGACCTATGCAGTTCCGGGTTATGATTCGTCCTTTGTTGTTGCCTTCCAGAACCTTGCACTTTACCTGAGTAGCCTCCCCGTGCATCCCCGTCTTTCCGACAACCTCAATTACTTCAGCTGGAACAGCTTCTTGAACCATCTTAACTTCCCTTCAGTCCCTGAACTTTATTTGCGATATCTTCGACGTCTTCTTTACCCTTGCCAGCATCGACTATAACGGCAGTTGAACATCCGGCTTTCAGGCCGCATGCACCTCCGAGTTCGCTTTGCGTCTTAACATAGATGTAAGGTATCTGTTTCTCTTCACACAGTGGCGGAAGATGGGCTACAATCTCGGGTGGTTCAACGTCTTCGCTTATCATCACCAGTTGTGCCGAGCTTCGTTCAACGCATTTAGTTGTCTCATTTGTGCCTTTCTTGATTTTGCCGGTACCTCTTGCCATCTCAAGAGCTTCCAGCGCCTTTGTCTCCAATTCTTCTGGCACATCAAACTTAACGTACATTGGTTTTGCCATTTTTGTTTCCTCTATAACACACGAAATGGATCTTCATACATATTATGGTTTTTGGTTTTTTGAGTTAAAAACCACCTACAAAAAAGTATAAATATTATATGTGTTTCACATCTCTCATGGTGATTCCTGAATGGGATATGAATTCAATGATAGTATGGAAGACGACGAACTAGCTATGAATGTGCAGGAGTCTGAGAGGGCCTTTATTGGAGTTTGTGACAGTTGCGGCCTCGATATACTGGAAGGCGATAGCATTTCTTGCCCAAATTGTGGTGCTTTGTATCACGAATTATGTGTAGGCAGCAGTTGCACCAGGTGCGATGTCGAGATGAGTAGCGAACATGACAGATGAATTTTCAATTATTTTTGTAACGTCGACGAAAGAGGGTTCGGAAGTTATTGCAAGGGCACTTGTGGAAGAGAGGCTTGCGGCATGTGTTAATGTTTCCGGTGTCAACTCTTACTTCGTATGGGAGGAAGAGTTTTGCAGTGAAAAAGAGGCGCTACTTATAATTAAGTCATTGACCGTAAATGTAGAGAGGATCATTGAGAGGGTAAAAGAGCTTCATGATTACGATCTTCCTGAGATAATCGCCATCCCTATTATCGCAGGTGACAAGAGATACCTTAATTGGGTGAAAGAGTCAGTGGTATGAGGCACCTATTTCTTAGAAATCACTAACCACCGGTAACCGGGGGGAATATTGCCACTTCATCCCCATCCGCAAGCTCTGTCTCTTTACAACTTTGAGAACTTATCGTCCTACCATTGAGAGAGATGTTTACATACTCCCGAATCTCTTCACCATCGAAGATCTTGTCCTTTAGATCGTATGCCTCGCTGAGATGCTTTAATAACTCAAATAGAGCGTTACTCTTCAGTTCAATCTCGAGTTCTCTTATCCCGATGATCTCACGGAAGTTTGCAAAAGGTTTCAGAAGTATCCGAACCAATCGATTACCCCCTCCAATCACGCATGATCATCCTTTAGGATCTCCCCATCTTCAAGGATTATCGTTCTGTCTGTGACGTCAGCTACCTTTGGATCGTGAGTAACTATGATAACTGTGACTCCACTATCTTTATTCATATCTTTCATCAGTTGAAGAACTTCTCTTCCGCTCTTGCTATCCAGATTTCCGGTAGGCTCATCCGCAAGGAGGATGCTAGGGGCGTTTACAAGAGCCCTTGCTATTGCAACTCTCTGTCTCTGACCACCACTCAACTCTGATGGAGTATGCTCTATCCTATCCCCGAGACCGACGGATTCAAGCACGCGGACTCCACGTTCCCGTACCTCGTTATTGAGGCCTCTTGGAGCCACAGGAACTATAACATTCTCAATCGTTGTGAGTGTCGGTAAAAGATTGAAGGTCTGAAATATGAAACCGATCTCATCCCTTCTCATGTCACAGAGAGTCCTATCACTGAGTTCTGCGATGTTGAGGCCGTTTATTATCACCTTCCCACTGGTCGGTCTGTCGAGGCCTCCAATCATATGAAGAAGCGTACTCTTACCGCTTCCTGAGGGACCCATGATGGCGGCGAATTCCCCATCTCCTATATGAAGGTTAATATTGTAATTTCCAACGACCTCAGTATCACCAAGACGGTATATCTTAGTCAGGTTCTCCGTAACAATCATTCTGCCCCTCTGAATGCTTCGAGCGGACTCAGACTTGCGGCCCTGTATGCAGGATACACACCGGCAACCGAACCTACAACCAGTCCGAATATAATAACAGCACCCACAAGAGGTGGTGTAATTATTACTTGTATCCCCGGAAAAATCTGATGAATTGCAAGCAGTGAGCTTATACCAAGCGCGGTTCCGATGATAGTCCCAAAGATTGCCAAAAGCAACGACTCCACAAGTATTAGCTTCAATACATCGGATTTATACCAACCGGTTGCCCTCAGGACTCCAATCTCTTTAGTCCGCTCCATAACCGACGTTATCATAATTATGAGTATGAAGAAGAGTGAGATCAAACCCGAAAAACCGATCATCAGAACTGTCATGAGAGTAATATTACTTGTTATTCTCGTCATCATGCTAAGCATAGTCCTCTCATTACCTACGTCTACCTCCGGAATCATAACCTTCAGCTTTCTGATAACATCCTCCTCCACCTGCGGTTCTGCTCTTACATCTATCTTAGATACCACAGAAGACCTCAGTCCTTTCACATTCTGGGCATCTTCAATATTTACCACAATATTGTCGTCCTTCATCTCCGATCCCGATTCATATATACCAACGATCTTAAAAGAGTGTTTTTCGCTCGGTTCAATTCCGTCACCATCTATATCATACGTGACTGAGATCCTGTCACCCACGTCCAAATCGGACTGATCGACGATCATGGAACCTATCACACAGACATCGGAATCTCCTGCACTGAATAGAGTTCCTTTTATAATCTTTGTAGGATAACTATCGAAGAATAGCTCTTTCTCAGGATTGATACCAACCAGACGCACCCCTCCCATCTCTTCTGTGAACTCTTCGGGCAAATTTTCCAGCATATCCTCATCTATCAAACCACCAAGTGGTACAAGATCCAACCCTTCAGCCTTAACAAATACAAAGACCTTAGGTGCAGTTCCGATAACACCCGGAACTCTGTTTATTGTATCCTCGATATCTTTATCAAGTTCACTCATAAGGTCCATCTCGCCCTCTTGGAGCACGCCGATGTCACCTACCATTGCAAGAGTGAGCTCGTCCATCATACTCGACATTCCAAGCATAACCGACAGAATAACCACAAGGAGAAGAACACCTATCGAAACCCCTATGGCTGCAAGAAATGTCCTCAGTTTCCTTCTGAACAGACTTTTGTAAGCTATGAAATACATATTTTGTTCTTACTCGTTTGAGTCGTCCATAATTTCCTTTCCTCTCACAGTTACAGCGTAATTGTTGACTCCGGCACTATTAACCTTCTTCTTGAACGGGCCAACATCCTTCCACTTACCTACAAATATAATTAGTAGTATAATGAGTATAGCAATACCGATACCCATCAAAGGTAGATCAGTGGCATAGTCACTATTAGAGGTGGCAGGGTTTCCACCGTCATCCTTCAACCTTATCTCCCCCTTCTCTATAGAAAGGTGATCTCCGGTATCATCCTGGTAGGTGATATTTATGACAACCGGTAATTCTGTCAATGTACTCGGTGTATCT
Organism: Halobacteriota archaeon; assembly: GCA_034189535.1. Lineage (GTDB taxonomy): Archaea > Halobacteriota > Syntropharchaeia > DAOWMC01 > DAOWMC01 > JAXHTN01. Next base: position 12,143 of record JAXHUQ010000041.1, read on the forward strand.
TCTATTACTTCAATCTCAAACATTGCAGTACTCTCATCCTCTGCTTCTATCCTACCTATGTAATCGATCATTCTACCCGAAAGATATTCATTGTCTATTGTGACACTCGTCGATTTTGCATCATTCTGTCCAATATTTTCAACTGTAACCATGTAGATTGCAGTAACTCCGGGGGCAAGCTCTTTTGGCTCTGTCTTCGTCTGCGGTACAATGAGATCGGCTTTTGAGAGTACACGAACACCAACATATTCAGAGGTAGAACTTCCGTCTTTTGTGCGAATAGTTATTGGGATATTGTAATTACCCTTGGCAATTTCAGGATCCGCAGCCATCTTTATACTCAGATCAACGCTTTGACGACGTTTCAAATCACCGATGTAGAACCTCGTTCCTGAGTCTGCCACTGTGAAAGGCGGAATCTCCTTTGCTTCTTCTCCGCTACCACCTGTACTGAACGATGGCATCGAGAAACCGACCATCTCAGTTAACATGCCTAAGATATCCGAATCTCCGGAATCACCTTCTTCTCTGGGTATCGGATTGATCTCAAGTATGGTATCTTCAGCAAGGCCATCGCCCATATTCTTGAGTGTAAGCGTGATCACACCAGTGGATCCCGGTGCAAATATTGTATTAGAGGTAGATACCATAATGTGTGGTTTCTCCTCTTCCACCTGTACTGAGATTGTTGCAATGGTGTCGGATGATCCCAAATATGTGTTATTTCCAAAGAAATCAGGTGCTTCTGTTTGGTACCTGGAGACAAGATCGAGGTTGTATATACCTTCCTTTGCGTCAGGTGCTACGAATATCTTGTAATGCAGATCATTACTCTCGCCCTTTTTCAGTTCCTTAATTCCTGACGAGCCATCCAGTATTCCGATTGCTTCGGAAGCGGGAGATTCTCCGGTGAGACCCACCGTATGGTAATCTAGGAGTATCACTATGTCGCTCTTATCCTCTCCGTAATTAGTGATCTCTACCCATACATCTGTGCTCTCTCCTGGTGCAAGGGGCATCTTATCAAATTGGACTTCACCTACACTCAGAGCTGATGTCGTTGGTACTGCTGCAATCAATGTCAATAACATCAAGATAAAAAAAATTTTTCTCATCAAATACACCTCGTCTCCGACCTTGTTGATCTAATATCTGAATGACACAACAAGCTTAAATCATTCTTTCTTAAATTTCTAATCAACCAATGGTTGTATACTCAATATTGTATAATACTATCCCGATGTCAGCACATAAAGTTTTCGATTATCCAGACGATTAAAACCACGACAAGCCTCAAAAATAACTCTGTTTCCAAATAGATTCAAATCTCGGGTGGCCTGTTGTCAGTAAATTATATATCTTACAAGTCCCAACTAGCAAAGGATGGATAAACTTATAATTACAGCTGCAATAACCGGAGGGGAGTTCGTTTCCAAGGCACATACGAAGTATGTACCTTGTAAGACCGAAGAGATGGTAGAAGAAGTTTGTAAGTGTTACAAAGAAGGTGCAACTGTCGTTCATCTTCATGCAAAAGAACCCCGATCGGGACTTCCCCATCCCAAACCCAACAAGGTCTTTCCTGATTATGTAAAAGGGATAAGGGAGAGTGAAGCATCCGATATTATTATCAACATAACGACCGGTGGCGGAAGAATAGCAGATCCCAAGAAGCTCGATTCCCTGATGGAAGAGAGAGCCACCTTTGGCCAGGAGATGTCATCACTTAATATGGGTTCAATAAACATCTGGGAAGATATGGGCAACAGTGCGATGAGAAACTTTGTCTTCAGTAACACAATGCCGACGATAGAGAGATGGGTTGGGTATATGCACGCAAATAACGTGAAGCCCGAGCTTGAGGTCTATGATACTGGGATGATCAATACAGCAAAGAAGATGGTTGAGGAGGGATCGTTGAAAGAACCCCTTCACCTGCAGTTCGTCATGTTCGGTG
>JAXHUQ010000042.1:0-13927 GCA_034189535.1 Halobacteriota archaeon
CTGTTCCATGGCCGGTTTTATTATGATCGGATATCTCGGTATCTATTGCAAATACCCTCTTCTGACCACCAAGGTCAACTCCTATCTGCTTGATCTCACTTGATCTCTTTCCATAAGTTGAGATATGCCCAATTACCAGATAATTTGAGTCGGTCTCCCTTAATACCCCCTGTAAAGTCTCTTCATCATAACTGCAATTGCCCCCGGTTGTTGTAACCTCGTGAGATAATTTATGGGAGAGGAGTCTATCGAAGGCGCTGATAAAGATCTCGTTATTCATCTGGGCTTTTTTTACCCTCTTAAGCACTCTTTTACTAATGCCTCCGTGAACGAAGAGAACGTCATTTATGATTGCTACTACTGGTCTTTTTCTTATCCATCTGACTGTATCAAAGGCTTGGTCAAGCTCTAAATGAGGCGAAGAATCGGAATATTCCATTCCTTTCCATGATGTCTGCAAGAGGGCATGTTCGTGATTGCCCATGAGTACGTGTACTTCACCACCGGAGATACGTGCCTGATCTTCCAATTTAATTATCAGGTCTATTATCTTCTTTGTATTGAGATCTCCATCGATGGTATCACCAACAAGGACAAGTATTGTATCCTCTCCCAGATAACGGTAAAAAGTTTTGCCGTCCCCTCCTTTGAAGACATCGTCACCGGAAGCTTTACTTACTTCAACTCGCTCGATGATACCGGATCTTTCAAGGAGTTCTACAAAAGGATCATAATATCCGTGTATATCACTTATAGCTACAACACGTCTGATGCCTTCTCTTTTTACAAGATTTTTAAAGGGTCTTCGTTCACCTTCTCTTGAGAGGTTGGATCCCATCATTAATATCTATCCTCTTTTTCTATAAAGCCTTACTGAACTTCACTTAGGGTCAAATGAGAAGATGAAAAGCTTTAATTTATGAGAATGATAAAAGGCTCTTACTGGTTTTTGTCACACAGCGGGGGTTGCCAAGCCAGGTCAAAGGCGCAGGGCTTAGGAGCGATGCTAAGATACCCTGTCTCGTAGGAGTTCGTGGGTTCGAATCCCATCCCCCGCAATTTTTTACTTGTAGATCTTACATACGGTTTTATTAATCATGGCAGTCTTTTTTCAAACACCAGAATTTTGTGTTTAAAGTTCGAAATTAGGAGTTCGTCAGTAGATATTATACACAAACAAAAATGCCTAAAGCTATGGATCCATCAATAAACTAGATAAGAAAAGACTGATGATAAGATAATACAGCTATGCACCTAAAAATGCTTACTCTTACTCTAAAATCTAACTATCCGATAACAGAAGACGCATCAAAACTACGTGGTTTCTTTGCAACCAAATTCAATGAATATTCATTGCTACATCAGCATAAAGACGTAGACAAGCTATTATACAGATATCCCCGGATTCAGTATAAAATTTTGGAAAACATACCCATTGTTATTGGTATTGAAGAAGGGGCAGATCTCTTAAAGGAGATCTATGACAGATATGATGAGATAAGACTTGGGGACAATGTTTATACTATCATTGAAAGAGGCATAACACTAAAAGAGGTTGAATTCGGCCTTTCTCGGGATATCTTAAGTTACAGATTCATTACTCCATGGGTTGCTTTGAACAAGGATAACTATGAAAAATTTTACAAATTGAGCGGAAGAGATGGCAGGGAACTGTTAAGAAAAACCCTAGTAGGAAATATACTCTCTGCTTCTAAAGGATTGGATTACGTCGTTTTAGAAAAGATAAAGCTTGATATAGGAGAAATAAGTCAGAAAAAGTGCTTCATCAAGAGAACAGCGGTTATTGGTTTTGAGTGTGCTTTTATGGTTAATTTTCATATTCCTGAATATCTGGGGCTTGGTAAGTCCGTATCAAGAGGGTTTGGAGTGGTTAAACGGTTAAAAATTTAAAAGAAGAGAGTGTAAGAAGTTAATTATGCAACTTGTGATAAATACCAGAGGATCCTATCTAAGAAAGAGAGATAACTGTTTTTTAGTCCGAAACGAAGAAGATGTCTTTGAAGTGTCGGCGAATAAAGTCGATAGTATACTGATCACTACTTCTGCATATATCTCGACAGATGCCATTAAGTTTGCAGTTGATAACAACATCGACATTGTTTTTCTTGATTTTTATGGTGATCCTTATGGAAGGGTCTGGCATTCAAAGCTTGGTAGTACAACGTTAATAAGAAGAAAGCAGCTTGAAATATATGATAAAGAGGAAGGATTAAAACTTGTGAAGAGTTGGAGTCTTAAAAAACTGGACAATCAATTGGAACTTCTGAAGAAGTTGAAGAAGACAAGGCCTGATAAGAAAGAGATACTAGATGAGCATATTAATAGGATTATCCAATTAAGAGATGAACTGAAGGTATTGAAGGGAACAATTGATGAAAAAAGGCAATCCATACTGGGATTAGAAGGAATGTCTTCGAGAACATATTTTGAGGCAGTCTCATTAATCATGCCGGAAAAATTCAAATTCAATGGTAGAAGCAGACAACCAGCAAAGGATGAGTTCAACTGTCTTTTGAACTATGGGTATGGTGTGTTATATTCCATGGTTGAGAAAGCCTGTATTATTGCAGGGCTAGACCCTTATGTGGGTTTCATGCACACAGACAATTATAACAAGAAGTCACTTGTTTTCGATATCATTGAACCGTTTAGAACTTATGTCGATGAAACGGTAATCTTTCTCTTCAGTAAACGGAAGATCAAAAAGGAATATTTTGATGAGGTACTAAATGGTCTTAGTTTAAATAAAGATGGAAAAGCTGTTCTTATTTTGGCATTAGGTGAAACATTTGATAAGACGATGAGATATGGTAATAGAAATATTAAGCTTAGAGATACAATCCAGTTTGAATGCCATAAGATCGCCAATGGACTTATAGGTAGTTAAAATGCTTGTTTGGGTTATTTATGATATATCTGAGGATAAAAGTAGAAGTAAAGTTGCCAAGATCTGTAAAGGATATGGACTCTACAGAGTACAGAAGAGCGCATTTCTTGGAGATCTGAACAAAAATGAGTCAGACTCGCTAGCAATTGAATGTGAGGACCTTATAGATGATGGAGATTCTGTTTACGTTTTTCCGATGTGTGATGACTGTTTTAAGAAGATAAGATTGATCGGAGAAGGATTTGATAAGGATTTGGTGACTGATGAGATCGGAGTCAAGTTTTTCTGACAACCCTTTTCTTTTAGAAAAGAAAAAAGTAAGGTTGGTTGCATAAAGTCTGGTATGGTAGCAGAATCGGAATCCGAGGTGAGTATCACAATATCGGATGTTATCGAATATCTCTTTTGTCCGAGGTTCATATACTTCATGTACTGTCTTGACATTCCTCAGCATGAAGAGAAGAGATACAAGGTTCTGAAAGGTCGTAAGCTTCATGAAACAAGAGAGAATGTTAACAAGAATTACATAAGAAAGAGGCTTCAATGCATACGTAAGGAAATATCTGTTTATCTTTCATCAAGCAAGTATCATGTTCGGGGGATCGTTGATGAGGTTTTATTTCTTGAGGATGGCACTGCTGCACCGCTTGATTACAAGTTTGCAGAGTATAAGGATTACTTATTCAGGACTCATAAGTACCAATCTGCGCTGTACGGGCTGATGATAGAAGAGAATTACGATGTGGAGGTCAAGAGAGGTTTTGTCTGTTATTCAAGGAGCAATTTCAAGGTAAAAGAGATTGAGTTCAACGAGAGGGATTTTAATAAGGCAATAGAGATGATAGATAGCATCCTTGAGATCATACAGAATGGATTTTACCCCAAAGGGACTGGATATAAGGCGCGATGTGTTGACTGTACATATAGGAGGATATGCGGATGATTAGGAGATATAATGACCACCAAAAAATTTATATATTACAAACTCCAATTATGTTTATGAAAATTTTTAAGTTACAAGATAGTTCACAAAACACATATCCAAATGGTAATGATGAAGACAATATATATAAATCCTCTGGAGTAAATTGGCATATCGATCTTATTAAAATTGTCACAGCAATAATAAATCTTATACGTGAAGTAATTGATACGATTTTTTGATATCCACTAAAACAAGGATTGAAACAGTTAAAAGATCGTTCGAATACTATCTACCAAAACATCCACTAAAACAAGGATAAAATATATTCACCCCCAACCTTTTACAAGGTATGATTAATAAACTTAAAAGGAATTGATACCAAAAACTGCGGGTGATGAAGCCCTTGACCTGAGGTGCTCTTATTTTGATAGAGCTATTCGGGATAAAATACGAGGGAGGAACTCATACCAAATGAATGTAAAAATATTTCTACAAAATTCTTGATTGGTCTATATTTTGTATGGCGAAAAGATATAAATATGAATAGGTGAAATTGATATTGGAGAAATAGAAGATGGGGATTTGGATTGCGAGGGATTGGTGGTTTGAGTGATTGAGGCGATAAGGAGTATTGGAGAATACAGTTTTAAAGGTGACATTCAAGAAGCTAAGGGTGAAATTCTTAAAGAACTCTCATTAAAACTTCAGGAAACAAAACTAAACAAGAAAAACGAAGTAATTAAACAGCATGTTGTCTTTTTGAACTTTAATACTCTAACCAAAAAGATTATAATTGATTTTGAGGAAGTAAATGCGGGTGGCAAAGATTCTGGAAAGGAATATCAATGGTTAGGTAATTTTAAGGGTAATAAGCCCCCAGTGAACGTAACAAGCGATAGAATCGATAATCTTCTTACAAAATCCCTACCCTCATTAAGGGATAAAGTGGACGGAGAACTTAAAGAAGATATTGAAAAGGTTATAGAGGAATTTTTCAGCAAAAAAGAGTATAAAAACAAGAATAATACTGATTCAGATTATTACATCTCACCAGATAAGTTTGATTTTTCGAATGATGATCTAGAGGAATTGAAAGAGCATCAAAATAAAGTAATCACCTCAACTACAAAAGATGAGGTAAAGAAAAGTATTAAAAATCTTATAGGGGCTCTTATAAAGAAGTTATTATCTAATGTAGGCCTGGATAGTAATAAAGTGGCTCTTTATACTGTTAAGATAGATGGGGCTCTCTTTTGTCAAAAAGAGGAGTACCTAGACGTGATGTCTAATATGAAAATTGGAGCGCTTTTCAATGAGAATGGGGATTACAAAAAGAACTTTCAAAAAGGTGTTTGCTCAATTTGCACTAAAGAGGTTATTCCAACAACAAGCAACGCCACAAATTTGAATTTTAAATTTTATATGACTGATAAATTTGGTTTTTCATCAAATCTCGATGGAGCATTTACAAAGAATTTTAATATCTGTAAAGATTGTTACCAATATCTGATGGTCGGAGAGACCTTTATAAGAGAGAATCTTAAGACGCAAATAGGATTAAATACCTATATAATTCCACATTTTGTTTATCCACTCGATGAACTAGATACAAAGGAATTTTCTAAGTATATAACTGCATCTACTAACTCTATTGTTAACTTAGAAGCTCTTAAAAGGTTTAAAGAAGAATTAGAGAATTTCAGAGAATATGAGGCGAAAAAGAACAGCTTTATTATCAACTATATGTTTTATCACCAGCCTCCCGGAAGTAGTAAATTCAAGATTCTAAAGTTGATAAAAGATGTGCCGCCAAGTAGATTAGATTTAATCAGGGAAAAAGAGGAGGAACTCGGGAATTTAGTGGATGATAAGTATGGTGGGAATAGAAACATAAAAATTGATTTAAATCGGATCTGGGGTTGCATTCCAATTAAAAAAGGAGAAAAAGGTAGTTACTCTGGATTTTCAAGGTACCTTAACATTTTAGATGCTGTATTTTCAGATAAAAGAGTTGATTACGATTTTTTGATTAATCAGTTCACAGAAGTGATTAGAATCATAGAGTTTGATCGGGAAGGGTATAATATTTGGACAAAACAGGACTTTACAAATAAAATACTTCAATTGAATTTTTTGCTGTTGTTTTTCAGAAAATTGGATATATTAGGGGGTTTAGATATGGATGAAAAAATCAATACAAGTCTAATTGAGGATGTAGAGTATCTTATTCCAAAAGAGATTCTGGACTACTGGAAGGATATGGATGTATACAATGACAACCGCAAGAAGGTTTTATTCTTGCTTGGTTATCTCATCGGCGAGATAGGAAATGCTCAAAGCACTACAGAACATAAAAAGAAACCGATCTTGAATAAAATTAATTTTCAAGGAATGGGAACAGATAAATTGAAACGGTTGGCAAATGATGTTCTTGAAAAATTGAGACAAAATAAGAGTTACGATGGAAAAACTTTATTCGAATATAACGAAGATACATATTCTGTGCTTAAACTGCTGATGGACAACAATATAGAAGGATGGGCTCTATCGAATCAAGAAAATGTGTTTTATACACTATCAGGGTATGCGTTCTCGAATTATCTGGTGCGAAAGAGGAGCAAAGACAAATACTGGGAGAAGTTTAAGAAAAAATCCGAGTATGTAGAAAAAGCTAAACAGGATGGGGTAAGCACAGAAGAGTGGGAGAATATATTAAAAGAGGCAAAAGAGCTTGCAGACAGATATAAGTATTCGGATGCAAGAAAAGTTTTAGAAAAAATAAAAGCAGGTGATGGGGAGTGTGAAGAAAATGAGTGAAGAAACACTAAATCAAACAGAAATGGAAACCATCAAGAACAACAGCGAGATATTGTTTATCTATGATGCGAGGATGTGCAATCCAAATGGCGATCCTGATGATGAGAATAAGCCAAGAATGGATTACAACAGAAGTATCAATCTGGTCTCTGATTTGAGATTGAAAAGATACATCAGGGATTATTTGATAGATTATAAAGATAAAACAATTTTTGTATCAAAGGTTGGCGGCGAGACGGTTGATGCAACAAAACGATTAAAAAAGCTGATAGAAGAGAATAAGAAAGATATAGACTCCAATGAGACGCTGAAGGATTTATTTGATAATAACAATCCTAATGAAAAGAATTTATCGAAGCATTTGCCGTGGCTTCTATCAAAACTGACCGACGTTCGCTTATTTGGTGCCACAATGCCTTTAAAGAGTGAGGGGAGTAAAGGGTCATCAATAACGTTTACAGGACCAATCCAATTCAACTGGGGATATTCCTTAAACAAAGTGACTGGCCCAATGGATTCTAGTACTATTACCTCAACTTTCGCGGGTGCGAGCGAAGATCACAGCACGATGGGCAAGGATTATCGTTTGGATTATTCGCTAATCGCATTCCACGGCATAATCAGTGCAAAGAGGGCAGAATATACACTACTTACAGATGAAGACATCGATCTCTTTGATGATGCAATGATACACGCAATACCTTTAGAAGCGACTACGAGAAGCAAGACAGGGCAATATCCTTTGTTGTATATCCGAATAGAATATAATAATTCGGAGTTCTTTATAGGCGACTTAAGAAGGCATGTAAAAATAATCAATAAAGATGGGAAAGAAATGCTTTTTGATGAAACTACAAAGCTACGATCTCCTACTGATTACAGCTTAGACTTAACGAAGCTGGGTGAAAAAGTAGGAGAGTATAAGGGTAAAATCTCTTCAGTCCATTTCTGGAAGCATGGAGATCTAGAGGTAAAAGGCTTGGGTATTGAGAATGACAAGTTGAAGATAAACGGTGATGAAATAGACATTGTGAAGTTGCCGAAACAAGAGAATGAAAGTTAAACTACGCAGAGAAGGTGAAAATGCCCAGCAATAATCTTAATCCAGATAGGGTGCTTATCTTTGATATTAAAGGTCCGATGGCACACTTTAGAAAGTATTATACAAATTCCTCTTCTTTGAGTTATTTATTCCCACCAAGAACGGTTGTTATTGGGCTAATTGCAGGACTTTTGGGATTACCGAGTGAAAGACATACAAAAGAAATAGAAGATGTATATTATGAAAAGTTTGATATAAAAAATTGTCTTGTGGCTGTTTCTTTAAGATCGAAGATCAGGCAGATTATGCAAACGGTGAATTATATCAGAACGAAATCGCTTTCCGAGGTTGATGGTAGTTCAGGAGGTACTCAAATCCCTTTGGAGATTCTACTTCCAGAAAATGATTATGATGTAACTTACAGAGTATATTTTTATCATTTGGATGAAGATATATATATCGAATTAAAAGGACGATTAGAGAAAGAGAAGTTTGTATTTCCTCCTTATTTGGGTATAACAGAGTTCTTAGCTTCGATTGATTATATCAATGAAGGTGAGTTATCAAAAAACCTTGACTTTAGGGTGGAGTTAGGTAGTGTTTGCAAGCTAAACGAAGTAGAGTTGGACTTCAGCGGTAAAGATCTACAGTATATTACACAGAAGATGCCTACTGGTTTTTTAAATGACAGAACTCCAAGAAAACCGGAGGAATATGTATTAGAAGTTAAAGGTAAAATTATGAAGGTAAAATTAAAAGATAACGCTGCATGCTATTCTGTGAGTTATTCTGAAGATTGTTGCGGGGTGGTTGAAAATATAATGTTTATGTAAGGCGGTAAGGATGGAGTTTTATTCTCATTTAGATCCTGAGAAGATATTATTAAAGGATCACTTAGAACATGTAGGTGATAGGTGCAGAAAAATAATTAACTCGAAGCAATTTACTGAAATAGATAAGGCTATTATCGTCGACGTCTCGTATCTCATTGCCATTTCGCATGATTTTGGAAAATATACAACATTTTTCCAGGAAAAATTAAAAGGATTACAAAATAAGAATAACCCTTTGACTTATCACGGATTAACTTCTGCTTTGTTTGCATTTGAAGTTATAAACGAGTATATCAAAGCAAAAAATCTCGAAAATGAACGACCATATAAATTCCTACCTTTAATCGCTTATTTTGTTGTAAAGCGCCATCATTTGGATTTGGATTACATTAATGATGATATAAATGCAGAAAAATTGTTTGATACAGGTTTTAAAAATATTAACAAACAATTGGAAGACATCTGGAGGAATAAAGATCAAATAAATAGTGATTATGACTCAATGTTTCGAATCTATCCTTTTTCATCTGAAAAAATTTTTATCAATCTGAAGAATTATAAAAAGGAAGTAAGATTTTCTGCTGACATTAAGATACTGCTTAAAGAATTGGATAAGTCCTTATATCTTTTTAGCAAGAAAGATAACAGAGATATAATTTATTACCTTCTTATCCAGCTTCTCTATTCCGTTCTTATAGATTCAGATAAAAGACATGCGGGGCATGTGAGGGAGATTGAGCGCAAAAAGCTGTCTGAGAGTCTTGTCGAAAATCACGTAAACAAAGATGAATTTATAGAAGAAAATAAAAGCAACATTAGCGAAATCAGAAATGAAATACGTAGGTCTGTTCTGAAAAACATAGCGAATCCAGAAAATATTAATCAGAAAATTTTCACAATAACTGCACCTACCGGGACTGGTAAGACTTTAACATCACTATCTGCTGCACTAGTGTTAAGGAAGATGCTAAAAAAGAATTTAGAATTACCATATGAGCCACGCATTATCTATTCTCTACCTTTTACAAGCATAATAGACCAGAATTTTGATGTGTTTGATAAAGTGCTCAGGCAAATCAAGGATTTTAAGAAACTAGAAAGTCAGTATCTTTTAAAGCATCATTATCTCTCAGAGATCTTCTATAAGTCAGAGGATATAAATAAAGAGAAAGATGTAGATGAAAGTTTGGCATTAATTGAGTCATGGGAATCTGAGATAGTCGTTACAACATTCATCCAACTGTTTTATACATTGGTGGGATACAAAAACCGCAGTTTGAAGAAATTCCATAATATTGTAAACTCAGTAATTATTCTGGATGAGGTTCAAAATATCCCGATTGAATATTGGAGTTTAGTGCAAGAGATTTTAATTGCGATGTCTAAATATTTTAATTGTAGAATCATCTTGATGACTGCAACAAAACCATTAATTTTTGAAGACGGGGAATATAAAGAACTTGTTGATAATTATGAAACTTATTTTAAGAAAGACGAATTGAATCGTGTGTGCTTAAATATCGACTCTAGCAAAAAGTCAATTAAAGATTTCTGTGGGGAATTGAGTGATTGGTCTAAGAATTCGTATTTGTTCGTTTTTAATACAATAGGGTCTTCATTAGAGTTCTATAAGGAAGTTAAAGCCAAAATACGAGAATTAGGTTTAACTTTCAAAGTATGTTATCTGTCCACGAATATCGTTCCAAGGGAGAGAAGAATAAGGATAGAAAAGATAAGAGAGGCAATAAAAAACAATCAAAAAATCATAGTTGTTTCCACGCAACTAATTGAAGCTGGTGTAGATATTGATTGCGATTGTGTCTATCGGGATATGGGTCCATTAGATTCCATAATACAGGTTGCTGGGAGGTGTAACCGGAATAAACGATCAAACAAAGCAGATATATATCTTGTGAATTTGGTTAATGAAAATGGTAAAGAGTTTACTAACATTTATAGTCCAGCCTTATTAAAGATAGTTAGAAATTTGTTCAAAAATGAGTTCCAAATTTCTGAAGTAGACTTCTTGAGATTGATTAATAGGTATTTTGAAACGGCAAAACAAGAGTCACATAAAGAAACAAAATTAATTGAAGCAATTTATGATTTATATTATTATGATAAAACGCCAAATAAAAGAGTACCCATATCCGATTTCAAACTAATAAAGGAGGAATATTTCAAAGTAGATGTCTTCATTGAACTTGACGATTATGCAAAAGAAATATGGCAAAAATACAAAGCAACTCGTGAAGAAAAAGATCCATTTAAACGTAAAAAAGAATTCCTTAAGATTAAAAAAGACTTTTACGATTATGTGATCTCGGTTCCAAAAAAATATGAAAAACAAGTAGGCTTTGACGAAAAAACAGGAATTGGCCATATTTCAAAAGAAGAAATAGATCAGGGGAATGGATATGATCCAGAAACAGGTTTCAAAAGAGATATTTCTGGTGGCGGTGTGATGTTCTGTTAGCCCCATCGACACATTAATAATAAAAAACCAAATAAGAAGATAAATACAATAAACCATGTGGGGGTTAGGTGTAATAATATATTTATAAACCTTTAAATAAAAATGATACATGAAAAACAGTGCATAAAAAGAAGGTTAAATAATCGGTTTTTAACTGATTTGAAGGAAAAATATGTGCTGTTCAAAAGCAACATCCACTAAAACAAGGATTGAAACGTTGAGGGGAGATCTTGCAATCCTAGATGGTATGGAGTTCAAAAGCAACATCCACTAAAACAAGGATTGAAACTCCCAGATCCAAGCCTTTTTTGGGTTTTTCGTAATGTTCAAAAGCAACATCCACTAAAACAAGGATTGAAACTATGCTTGCCCCTTCGCCAATTCAAAAGTTATCTGTTCAAAAGCAACATCCACTAAAACAAGGATTGAAACATCCTGGCACAGACTACGTAATAGTGACAGATACGAGTTCAAAAGCAACATCCACTAAAACAAGGATTGAAACAATATATACGGCGTATGATTTTTGGTGATTTCTCCCGAGTTCAAAAGCAACATCCACTAAAACAAGGATTGAAACTAGATAACCTTGCCGTCAGCGTCATTCTCGTCATCAGTTCAAAAGCAACATCCACTAAAACAAGGATTGAAACATTCGTGCGGACGGTGGACATGGTACGCAACAGAGGTTCAAAAGCAACATCCACTAAAACAAGGATTGAAACTCATAGACATTGCACCATTCCTCCGTGACTTTCCCCTGTTCAAAAGCAACATCCACTAAAACAAGGATTGAAACGACATAATCAAAGGAGTAAATGTAAAATGTAGCTCGGTTCAAAAGCAACATCCACTAAAACAAGGATTGAAACCGCCTGAAGGTGACATTACACCTCCCGACCAGGAGGGTTCAAAAGCAACATCCACTAAAACAAGGATTGAAACCTTAGAAGAACGGTGTGCATGGTACAATTACGAATGTTCAAAAGCAACATCCACTAAAACAAGGATTGAAACCCTGCAGGTTGTACGCAGAAATATCCAAGCACGCCAGGTTCAAAAGCAACATCCACTAAAACAAGGATTGAAACCTCGATACGGCTAAAAATCCACCATCCAGAGCTAAGTTCAAAAGCAACATCCACTAAAACAAGGATTGAAACTTGTAGTCGGGCGAATGTTGGGTGAGCGTTTCACCGTTCAAAAGCAACATCCACTAAAACAAGGATTGAAACATCCTTATGTGTTGTGTCTGCTTCGAGATATTCGAGTTCAAAAGCAACATCCACTAAAACAAGGATTGAAACTGTTTGGAATGGAACAACTATTAATGTCGAATGGGTTCAAAAGCAACATCCACTAAAACAAGGATTGAAACTCTCTATCCTCTTCTTCCATTCTTTTCCTCCTTGGTTCAAAAGCAACATCCACTAAAACAAGGATTGAAACTATATTTTTCGTTCTGTTGATATTATTACTTCTGGTTCAAAAGCAACATCCACTAAAACAAGGATTGAAACATATAATTGGCTATTTTAACATCCCGGACGTAACTGTTCAAAAGCAACATCCACTAAAACAAGGATTGAAACCCTTTGCAAGCTTTCCGGCACCGTACGCCATAGCCGGTTCAAAAGCAACATCCACTAAAACAAGGATTGAAACCGTTCTAAAAGAAAAATTAGAGGAAAATGGGGTTAAGTTCAAAAGCAACATCCACTAAAACAAGGATTGAAACAAATAGAACGTTCTGGATATTATAGCCAAATTCGATGTTCAAAAGCAACATCCACTAAAACAAGGATTGAAACATATCTCTTCTTGTGCTGAAACGGTCGTCCATCCCATTGTTCAAAAGCAACATCCACTAAAACAAGGATTGAAACTAGAGGGCACTCCAATCATAGATGAGGGTGTCAAGTTCAAAAGCAACATCCACTAAAACAAGGATTGAAACCAACAATGCTGGGAATGGTGGATCTAACGTTGAAGTGTTCAAAAGCAACATCCACTAAAACAAGGATTGAAACTAGACCCTTGTGCACCTTCCCCCAACTTGGAAAGGTTCAAAAGCAACATCCACTAAAACAAGGATTGAAACACCATGCGATCTGGTGCAGGAGTGGTGGCAAGTGAGTTCAAAAGCAACATCCACTAAAACAAGGATTGAAACGTAGAAGATCCGTTCTTTCGAGATACAGCTTAATTGTTCAAAAGCAACATCCACTAAAACAAGGATTGAAACCCAGTATCTTGTCAAGCACCTTATGAGGATATGCTGGTTCAAAAGCAACATCCACTAAAACAAGGATTGAAACGTCAAACCACCAGGCATCCCATTGGGTGGCCATCGGTTCAAAAGCAACATCCACTAAAACAAGGATTGAAACAGGGCTACACAATCACGAATCTTAGCCACTTCTCAGTTCAAAAGCAACATCCACTAAAACAAGGATTGAAACTTATTGAATCGTTATTAGTGGGATCCCAAGTCCATGGTTCAAAAGCAACATCCACTAAAACAAGGATTGAAACGTAGATTCTTCTGAATCCCAAGTCCATGAGATCCAAGGTTCAAAAGCAACATCCACTAAAACAAGGATTGAAACTGTTACTCGCAAAAGCATCCATCCCCCGTATAGCAGTTCAAAAGCAACATCCACTAAAACAAGGATTGAAACATAAATACTATATTGAGGTAAAAAGGTAAAATTGGTTCAAAAGCAACATCCACTAAAACAAGGATTGAAACTGCATGTTTCTATGTTTTCCTTCAATTCTTCGATCGTTCAAAAGCAACATACACTAAAAAGGAAACAAAAAAATCTCGCCACAGATGATAAACAAACCTCCTATGGAAACAAAGGGGTTGGGGGAGAAGTATAAAGAAGCTGTTGGGGCTGGATATTCCCTTCCAAATATTTAC
>JAXHUQ010000043.1:0-13734 GCA_034189535.1 Halobacteriota archaeon
TCTCTAATCTTGAGCCGGCAAAGATCTTTGGTACTATCTCTAATGGTATGCTACTTGCAGCAGGGGATGATGCTGTGCTCATCAGGCCGGATGGGGATGTGACTCCAGGGACTAGGGTAGGCTGATATATCAATATTTCCCTACCCATTATGAACCGCTGACCAGTTATGTCTAAATTTCAAAATGGAGTGAACCATGATTGATGAATCCAAAACAAAAGCCCAACTCATAGAAGAGCTTACGAAGCTACGTGAGAAAGCTGAAAATTTTGATGCTAAAGATGAAGTGGGGAGATTCCCAGGTTTGATTGATGCTATGGATGCTTCAATGGACGGAATGGCAATTGCAGATCAAAATGATGAATACATATACTTAAACGAAGTTCACGCCAAAATCTATGGGTACGATAACCCTAATGAACTTATAAGTAAGTCTTGGAAGGCTCTTTACAATGAAGAATTGATCGAAGAGATAGAAGATAAGATAAGAGAAGAACTTGAAAGGAATGGGTTGTGGCGCGGTGAATTGGTTGGAATGAAGCGTGATGGAAGTGAGTTTTTTCAAGAGCTATCACTTACATTATTAGAGGGTAGTGAGATCATATGTGCGGTTCGTGACATCACCGAACGTAAGGAGAGTGAGAGGGCACTCAGGGAGTCGGAAGAGAAGTACAGAAAGATTGTCGAGCTATCAAATGATGCAATCATAATTGTACAAGACGGTAGATTGAAGTTCGGAAATGCAAAGGCTAGAGATCTATTCGGATATTCAATTGAGGATATTGGTGAAATTGATTTCTTGGACCATATCAGATCCGAATTCAAAGAGGTTGTCAAAGAGCGATATTTGGACAGAATGGCTGGAAAAGATTCATCTGATAAATTTGAGATAGATGCCATAAGAAGAGACGGTGAAAATCTGTTTTTGGAAGTCAACGCTATAAGGATAGATTATAAAGGTGGACCTGCAGATTTCATATTCTTGAAGGATATAACTGATAAAAAGAATGTCGAAAAAGATCTGAGAGACTCAAAAAATAAAATGGAAAGGGCTTATTATGATTTAAAGGAGCTTGACAGGTTGAAGACAGAATTTGCAGCCATTGCTACACACGAGATTGGCACACCATTATCTGTAGTCAAATCCAATATTGAGATGCTCCTGGACGAGAGTTTTGGTGTTATCACAGATATTCAAAGGGAAAGGCTACAGGTAGTATTCAGAAATATCGAGTATCTTGTGAAGCTGAACAAAGAGATGATGGATATATCCAGAATCGACGCTGGAAGACTTAAGCTGAAGAAGGAGTCCTGCCATGTACATGAAATGGTAAGGAAGACTGCCAAGGAGATTAAATCTCTCGCGAGTGATAAAGACTTAAAAATTACAGTTAAGATAGATGAAAATATTCCAGTAATCAGTTGTGATGGCAACAGGGTGAGACAGGTACTTGATAACCTACTCAACAATGCTATCAAGTTCACACCCGGAAGTGGAGATATTAGGATGAATGTCGGTTGCGATGAAAATGTTGTGATGATATCGGTGTCTGATAATGGGATTGGTATTCCCGAAGAAGAACATATCAAGATATTCGAAAGGTTCTACGAGGTAGGAGATTATCTTAGCCATGAGACCGGAGGAGCGGGACTTGGTCTTGCCATTGTCAAAGGCATAGTCGAGGCTCATGGTGGGAAGGTCTGGGTGGAGAGCTCTCTTGGATCCGGAAGTACATTCTATTTCACCCTGCCCAGATAGGCAGGTTCACAAGCATTTTTTCCGTCCGTCTTTTCAATATCACGATGGTCTAATCAAAAGGTATATAATCCTGTTTTTTCTACATATCCCTGTCTGTTTTTAAATTTTCAAGGTCAGATTGGGGTTAAAAAATGCCAGAACATATATCTATTAAAGAGTTGGAAGGGACTGAGAGCAAGATGATTCGCAGGGCCATAAGAAGCTTTGTGGGAAAAGAGATTGTTCCTGTGAGGCAACAGATAGATGACGACAAAGATCACGAAATTGTAAATGGGATACTTGAGAAGCTTATGGTCGGAGGGCCCGGGTTTGGGAAGATGATGCTTTCCGAATCATCTGAGGATATGATGACCTCTCCATTCTTCATCGCTGCACTGGAGGAGCTTGCAGCAGGTGACAGTGGACTTGCAGTTGCTCTTGCTTGCACAGGTTGGTGCCTTGCCCCTATCCTATTCGAACCGTATAAAAGGCCGGACCTTATAAAAGAGTTCTCCGAGAATATTTTCTCTGAAAAAAGGCTAAATTTGGGATGCTTTTCTATGACAGAGCCCGAAGGTGGTTGTGATATCGAGAATCCAAAGATGGAAGGGAAGAAGATCCATACAACTGCGATGCTTGAAGGTGATGAGTGGGTGATCAATGGGACTAAGCAATGGCCGACAAACAGTGGTGTCTCTTCACTTTATCTGACCGTGTGCACTACAGACCCCAATCTTGGTGATGATGGTATTGCAATGATATATGTCCCGTATCCGATAGAAGGTATGTCTTTCAGCGAATTTGAAAATAAGGCAGGTATGGCAGCAGACCGGAACTGTACAATCTATTATGACGACGTGAGGGTTCCTGCAAGGTACCGTGTAGCAGGTCCGGGAGATGATGCAAGGCTACTTCATCAGAATCTGATATTCGGTTCACTGGGGAGTGCTGCGATGTCGGTTGGGACCGCACAGAACGTCTTTGATATTGTAACAGATTATGCCGGAAAGAGGATAGTTGCCGGAAAGCCGATAAAAGAGCACAGCATAAATGCCGGAATTCTTGCGGATATGGCTATTGGAATCGAGACTGCAAGGGCATATACACTTGTTGCTGCCAAGATGTTTTCCGATCCGAAGACATACGGTCCGAGATGGTCGGATCAGATGCTCGCAAAGGCAAGGATTGCTAAGGTGTACTCGGCAGATGTCGCAGTAATGGTGACGAACAAAGCGATGGAACTTATGGGATCCTGGGGATACGTTCGGGATGCAGATGTTGAAAAGCACTGGAGAGATATAAAAGAGACGCAGATATGGCTTGGGGGTCAGCAGTTGGGCAGGATCGATATCGCCCGTTATTTCTGTAAACTTGAGATACTGTGAACGGGTTGTAGCTTGAATTTTTAAAGGGGCCTTTTATAGTGATCAATAAGCTTGATTTCACCGGGTAATGTTCAGCGATACCCCGTCACGGCGAATGCATTTGTAAGAGTTACTCCTCATCTTTATTATAAACCCCAATAAGGAGATCGAGAATCTCAATGAGTGTCGAAGATAATAGTTGCCAACATTCGAGTGTGTAATCTGCGGTAATGGAAATGTACTCACCAACAGCAGCGCGAGAGAACTGACCTGATTTGTTGAGATAGGTCTGGTTTACCACACCTGCATTGTGAACAAGGATATCCCTTGTGGCCTTTACTTCACCAATTTTTGCAATCGTTTTCTCAGGTATTTTACACGTGGATACAAGATTAGTAAGATATGCAAACCAATCGCTAACGGATTTATACTTAATATCATTCAGCTCTCGACCAATCAGAGCGGCTATTATTGCCTCTTTGCTTTCAGCATCAATGATCACAGAGTAATCAATCTTTCACCCACTTGGCAGATGTTGGGGATGATGAGAAAGAACAACATGCAAAATGTCGAAAAACAGCAACTCAAACAGGGTAAATTGATGTTGATGTACGAATGGGAATAAATGTGTTTCTTTAGCTTTTTCTAAGAATCCCAAAAACTCATTTGGAGATACCACTTTGTCCGGTAACCCGAGCGAAGGTGCAAAATCAGAATAGCCTATCACATAAGGCTCCTGTGTGGGCAATTCTTTTGCATATTGAGAAGCTTTTATATATGCCAAATCGGTAAAGGCCTTGAATTCCATTACTGCACAGAATCCATCTATTGTCCGTTCGCGAATCAACTTCAATCGATCAACCAACATCTTCTCTCTCCACCATGGCATCCTAATTTAAAATTTTACAACATCTACATTAATACTCACCAATCTATTTAACATTATTTGTAAATTCAGGAAAATGGTGTCAATCCCCATCTTTTCAAATACATGTTGATGGAAGTTGTTGGGGTTTCTACAAGGCCCGATTATGAATATTACCCGTTGTGACTGATGGGACAATGCAATCGTCTAATAATTTCTTTATGGTGCTCTAGTGGTATACCATCCACGCTGAGTTCTGCTCTTTTCGTGATTCCATCAACAGCACCTGCTTCAACACATGCCCGAAGCATCTTCTCTTCAGTCTCCCCGTCATGTAAAAGATCGTCGCCTGTCATCTCTGAGATTGCAGCGATTATCCCGTAAACACCCCAGTTGGAGACAGCAGCAACCATAAGTGATTCTGTCCTTGTCGAACTGTAGATACAAGAGGACTCTTTTGATACATGTTGATCAATAATTAGGACATCTCGAATATTTCCCATCCCGATCTCGTTTCCGCCGTCCCCGATTCCTATGCTTGGAACTCCTTCATTCAGGGCATAGTTGAAGAGATGATCGATAGGAGCAACAGACTCTGTGATGTCACCACCGTTCATATTATGATAGATCCCATTCGGATCTGCTCCTGGCCTTTCGATTGAGATGATTGCAGATGGGCTGAATTCTCTCATGATCTCTGAAGAGATCTCTTGCGGTTCTCTCTGATCTATACTGATCTTCCCAATGGGAACTTTCACTCCGATACTTTTTGCTGTTTTTTTGAGTGCATCACTATTGAGATATTCCGTGACAAAGATGGGAATAGCCCCTAAAGTCTCAAGAGCACAAGCAAGCATTGATGCCCCAAGTGGTCCATCTGTCTCCGGATTTCGGTTGGGCAGGACCGGAAATCCCGTAGTTATCATAACATAACCGGATCTGTCATCTCCCTCTAGTGCATCAAGTATAAGCCTGGCTGATTCTTCACATAAAGGGAGGTCCTTTCTTGCAGCTTTGTAAAGCTTCTCTGCTGCACCTCTCTTACCGATATCCATATTTACTATTCGATCGATCTCATCGAATATGCTCATAAATACACTTTTAAACCAAAGTTTAATCAAATCTCCGATATCCTCGGAGATCCGACCAATCTCGCCAGAGGCGAGATATAACGTCAGATCCTCTCTTTTAGTATGGTTTTATTTTCTTTGAACATGAGTTCAATTTTATTGTGTTCTATGTGGTTTTACCTCAAGATTTGGTGGTGATGGATTGGTTTTAGAGAGGGTGTTTTTGAACTATAAATTTCATGATCTTTCTAAATCTTCCAAATAATTTTTATTCCAACAAATTTTAATGTCATTATAAACTTCATCAAAGGTATGCACTATTCCCTTGGTGTTCTTATCTGACCATTCAGTATTACAAACTCACCCACCCACAACCCCGTTTCCTTGTATCAGCCCGTAGCTCCCTTTGATACTCCAATGCAACCCTTAAACCAGATATCCGTTTTATCCAACTCTTTAAATCCAATCTCGTGAAAAACAAGATTTAAAGTCTTTTCCATCTTAAAAACACATTTTGGTGGATTTTTATATGATAAATCAGCCTAAATTTCCTCTAAAACATATTTAAAGCTAATTTCACCGAGATAAAACCTTAGATACTGTATGAAATTATACACCAAAGATATCATAAAAATATGTCCATAATTGCTCTCTTTTTTCCTAAAATATGAACTTTTAATATCCAAATATGATTTAAGTTCTTTATTTGTCTGTTCTATCGAAGATCTACTCTATATTTCCTTATAATTGTTTCAGACTTGCTATTAAGCGATGTCGTGAAGATGGGCATGAAATCGTCGTAATCCTCACCCTTAACCAAAAACAGGTTTCCAGCAGTTTTCTGCCAAATACACCTTTTGAATGAGCATATAATCCATTTTATACCATCTATTGTTCGTTCAATTGGCTTACCAAGCGATAATATGTCTTTCTTTCTGTATTTAGTACCAAATCTGCTTACAACGAATTTCGAGCTAAATCTTGTCACCAATTTTACGCCGTAGTCTCATGCTTCTCTTACAATTTTACCCGATGCGAGTCCCCCATCATGGATAAGTCAATCCCCTTTTTTACCTTCCTCCCTTTTATCATCTCTACAATCTCTTCTGGCTTTGTTCTGTGCCGTTTGTTGTGGTTTATGATCTTGAGATCGGTAATGAAGTTTAAGCATTTATAACGCTCTACTGTTAATAAAAGATCCTGTAGTATCTCATAATATCCATTTAGATAATTATGGATATTTTTTTGCTTTTTAAACCCCTTTTCCTTCCCTCTTCAGATATGTCGCATCAACAATACTCATATTTGACTTGACACCTACTAGGAAGTCCTGTAAGGATATTTTCCATCAATGAACATATTTCCCAGCTTATTTATGTAATTGTAATGATATGAGCTGGATAGATTCAGCATTCCTCTTCTCTATTGCGCTCTTATACTAAAAGAGAGATTTTCAATCGTGGCGATAAACAGTTCCAAAATGCTCCTATATACCGATGGATTGGTGTTTAGTGGGCTCAAGAACTTTGATATTTGCTCAACTATTTCCATATAAACCCATCCCCATTTTTGTTCTATATATGGGGCGGATAGTTAAAAAAGATATGGAAAAATTGTTGGATGGGTGGTTGGCTTAAGCGATCACGAATGAAGTGCAACCTTATATCACTTTATCAACTTTGAACTTTTCAATATCCTCCTCTGAATATCCAAACTCTAAAAGGACCTCTCTTGTGTCTTCCCCTACTGCAGGGGGCGGACTTCTTATAGTTTGAACCGGCGAATCCGAGAACTTGCCCGGAAATGGTGCTAGTCGCATTTTTCCGGTGGGGCCATCGATTTCTACCACCATTCCTCTGTGTAAGACCTGAGGATCTTCCAGGACTTCGTCTGGCGTATTCACAGGACTACAGGGCACATCAGCATCGGTAAGTAGCTTTACCCATTCGGATACGGTCTTTCTCTTAAGGATATCTGAAAAGACCTCTTTTTTCTTGACATGTTTTCTGCTTTCCGGATCTGCGAGATCTTTCATTATCTTAAAGAAGCTCTTTCGAAACTTGTCCTCAAGAGCACCCAAGGTGATGTATCCGTCCTTAACCTCGAAGATCCCATAAGTGGAGACAGATCCGCCTGCAAGAGCCCTACCGATAGAGGTACTCATCCAAGAGACCATCGAATCAAGCATCGATATGTCAATATACTGCCCCTCAGACGTCTCCTTTCTTCCCAGAAGTGCAGCGAGTATGGATATCACAGCAAACATACTTGATCCAAGATCTGCGATTGTTGTTCCGGGAATCTCAGGAGGTCTTCCAGGAACGCTCAGTATCCCACCGTACCCGACGTAATTAATATCATGGCCTGCAATATTCTTGTACGGCCCGTCCTGCCCGAAGCCGGAGATCGAGCAGTATATCACGTCAGGATTTACCTTTTTGACGGCATCATAATCGATACCCAAGCTCTTGGTTATTCCGGGCCTGAACCCTTCGATGACAACATCAAAATCCTTGACGATTCTGTAAAATATATCACGGCCAACCTCTGTCTTCAGGTTAAGGTTGATACTCTTTTTGTTACGCTGTAAGTGTGGCGGTGTGAATGCGCGACCAGGTATTTCAACGACGAGAACTTCAGCACCAAGGTCGGAGAGGAGCATAGTGCAGTATGGTCCCGGTAACATTCTTGAGAGGTCCAGTATCTTCACACCTTCAAGTAGTAACATAAATCACCTTATCAATAGATTTATAATCACTCATTTGGGGCTCATATTCTCCTAATCTCACCTATCTGCAAAGAAATAAGCTCTGCTAGACTCTTCTGGATGAATGGGCGGCACTTCTTTGGACTCTATAATTTTATACTCTCTTTGAGTCCTATTACCCCTACGTTCAACTATCTCGTCTCTGTACATCCTTGCAAGATAAGTAGAGACTGTGCTGAGGTTGAGTTTCACACCGTAGACCCTCTCATACTCTCTCTTCACATCAAGTGACGTGAACCAGATCCTGGGGTAATCAAATTTTAAGAAAAATTCCATTCTTTCTTTTATAGTAAATTCTTCAATTTCTGTACGCCTATGCCTTGGAACTTGGGTTTTTTCATCTGATTCTTGAACTTTGAAAGCATTAGTTTCGATAAAATCAATAAAACGCTCAATAAGACGCTCCTTACAGAGTTTCCCTTCAAACTCCATAGCAGTCTTCGAACCAAGATCGTCGAAGATTTCTATCCGGATCTTCATTTTAATCTCCTTTTTAAAAGGTAGAAGGGGTAGAGAATGCCCAAAACAGGCTAATTAGAGGTGAATAACATGGCATGTATCATGGGCATTAATGGGCTATTCTTGAACTCTATCCCCCTCATATTGGGGGGGCCTTTCCGCCCCCCATCCCCTCATTTTGTGTGTCTTCTGTCCATCCCCTCACAGTAAACGTGTCCTGTGATTATGTCTTGCGAACGACATGTGAACGTACTATTACATAGTATTTAAAGGTTTTGCCCATTCAACAAGTACTAATGACCTGTATTAGTATTAGAAAAAGGATTAATATACGATTATTTGATAAAAAGAGAACTAATTACAGCTATATTGTGCATTCACTTGTTCAAACATATTTCTTATCAGTGAATAGTTGTGAATGCTATTGAATCTAATATTTAAAATATTCGTTAAATATTGTTTTATACTATCTTTTTTAATTATTTTAAAATATAAACTGTGAAATACTATTAAAACTAAAATTTAATTGATAATTTTTTATTTTTACAAAAATAATACCCATTCATTCACACCACATGTTAACATGCGATAAAGCCATATCGATTTGTATATGGTGAATTACACGATAATTTAAAATTGAGGTAGGTTAAAGATGCTGACTTGTGCTGGTTGTTCTTGCTTGTGTGACGATATTGAGGCAGTTGTTGATGGAAAAGAGATAAAAGAAGTACGAAATGCATGTCGCATCGGTGCTGATCTCTTCCTTGACTATAATATGAATAGAGCTTCGTGCGCTGTGGATGGCGAGGTTGTAGAGATGGATAAGGCGATGGAATCCGCAATCGGTATTCTCAGGGATGCAAAAAAGCCATTCATATATGGCCTGGATAGTTCGACGATAGAATCACAAAGGCTTGGAGTAAAAATTGCCAAGAAAGTCGGTGCTGCCATCGATAGCTCGTCCTCGTTTAGACAGGGCGCGGTTATGGAGAAGATATTCTCGAAAGAGATCAAAACATGCACACTCGACGACGTTAGGAATAATGCGGATCTAATTCTCTACTGGGGATCCGATCCGTCCAACTCCCACCCGCGACATATGTCAAGATACACCTACTTTCCAAGAGGTGAAAGACGCCTGAAGGGTTGGGAGACCGAGAGAAAGACGATTACTATTGATGTAAGAAAATCGTCTACTGCTATCGTTGGTAAGAACAATTTTACCATCCTGCCCGGAAGAGATGCGGACTTTATCTCAGATATAATGATTGCACTTGATGGAAAAGTACCTTCGACATCGGTTGGAATTGAGGAAAAGAAGATAATAGGGCTAGCGGATCGCCTTAAGAATGCAGAATATGGTATAATATTTACAGGGATGGGTCTTTTGAGTTCACTAAACGGTAACATCAGTCTGCTGGAAGATCTCTTATTAAAGCTGAATGAGTTCACTGAGTTTTATATTATACCGATGATTCATCCGGTGGGTGCAATAGGACTTGATAAAATCCTATTTGATGAGACAGGTTACACCGGAAAGGTGATGTTTGATTCAGAAGGCAGTACTGTGGAGCATGAAGATACCTACTCTTTTGTGGAAGCTCTTAAAAATGAAGATATGGATGCTGCCCTGATAGTCGGCTCCGACCCGCTATCCACCATCCCCTATAGCCTATCAAAGCGATTGAAGGATATTCCGACGATTGCGATCGACTCGAAGAATACTCCGACAACGGAGATATCAAATGTGGTTCTACCATGTGCGAAGGTGGGTATAGAATCCAGCGGAAGTATGCTTAGAATGGATGGTGTAGAGTTCCCAATCGATAAAATAATTGAGAGCGAGTGGAAGAGTGAAGAGGAGATATTAAACAGTCTGACCGAGATGATCTGAGGTCCTTTAAAAGAGGTCTTGAGGTGACAGGTTCCCCTCAGATGGATAGATAACTCCCTTCTCAGTGATAATTGCGCTAACAAGCTCCATTGGCGTAGCATCAAACGCGGGATTATATACCTCTACATCCAAGTGTGCATTCTGAACTCCATTAAAATACAACAGTTCATCTGCACTCCTCTCTTCGATTATGACATCTTTCTCTTCTTTTTCCAAATCAAATGTAGAAGTAGGGGCGGCTACATAGAACGGTATATCATGCTTCTTTGCAAGGACTGCATGCGTATAAGTACCTATCTTGTTGAATACGGCGTCTCTTACGATCCTGTCAGCACCAACGATAATCTTGTCCACCATTCCCATCCTCATCGCATGTCCTGAAGAGCTGTCTGTTATGAGCCTGACAGGTATCTTGTCCTCCATAAGCTCCCACGTTGTTATCCTGCTGCCCTGGTTGAGCGGCCTGGTCTCACATGAGATGACATCGATCTTCTTATTCTGAGCGATTGCAGATCTTATCACACCAATCGCAGTCCCCCAGTCTACACATGCCATCTTTCCGGCATTACAATGAGTCATCACTGTGTCTCCATCCTCTAAAAGAAGAGCCCCATTCTCTCCAAGTTTCTTGTTTATGGTGATATCTTCCCCTGCAATCAGATCTGCCTCGGTGAGAGCGATTCTTCTCACTTCGTCAACACTGCTACCTGTCTTAGCCTTAGCAAGAACCCTGTCAACGCCATAGAACAAGTTGACTGCTGTTGGTCGTGTTACTTTTAAGATCTCGGAGGATTCCGTTAAATCAATTATGAGATCGTCCAGTTCCTGCGCTTTGCTTTCGAATGCTGAAAGAGCAACTCCATAACCTCCGGCTGCACCAAGAGCAGGAGCTCCCCTAACCTTCAACTCCTTGATTGCAACTGCAAGATCCTCAAGCGTACTACACTGAATAATTTTAAACTCCATTGGTAGAAGAGTCTGATCAACAAGTTTAACTGAACTTGTCTCTTCTGACCATTCAATCGTTCTCATGCTACTATTCCCAACTTTAAAAAACTCCTTCTGAGCCATATATCTATCGAAAATATCAAAGTTAAAGTCGGAATAATGAATATGTATTCTTGATAAAGTATTCAGATAGGAGTTGTCGAGTTGGTGGGATCTGAAGATATAAGAATCGGAGTCTACGTGTGTCACTGTGGGGGGAACATCTCAGATACGGTCGGTGTGGAAGATGTGAGGACGTATTCGGAAGGGTTAGATGATGTAGTCATGGCAAGAAGTCTTGAACATGTCTGCTCGGATGAGGGGCAGGGCACGATAAAGGAAGATATCAAAAATTATAATCTCAACAGAATTGTTGTTGGGACTTGTTCGCCTCAGTTTCATGAATTAACCTTTCAAGCAACACTGCAGGACGCAGGACTGAACAAATACATGCTTGAGATGGCAAATCTGAGAGAGCAGTGCTCATGGGTCTACGAGGACAGCGACGTAGCAACAAAAAAAGCCAGAAATCTTATAAATATGGCCGTTGCTAAGGCGAGACTTAATGAACCTCTGGAGACTAAGAAGATACCGATTGGAAATTCCGTTCTTGTCATAGGTGCAGGAATATCGGGAATTCAGGCATCACTTGATCTTGCAGATTCGGGAATGAAGGTTTATGTAGTTGAAAAGGAACCATCAATAGGCGGACATATGTCTCAACTCAGCCGCAGTTTTCCCACGGACGATTGCTCTGCATGCATTCTTGATCCGAAGAAGTCTGATCTTTATAATCACCCCAACATAACACTATTCTCGTACTCTGAAATCGATGAGGTTAAAGGACATATAGCAAACTTCGATGTTACTGTTTTAAAGAATGCCAGATATGTAGATGAGGAAAAATGCATCGGGTGTAAAGAATGCGAGACTGTCTGTCCGGTTACCATATCAAATAAATTCGAGATGGATCTTGGTGTGAGAAGATGTATATATATGATTCCCGAGAGCGTTCCTGCGGTATCAACTATTGATATTGAGAGATGTATAAGGTGCGGATTATGTGAACTTGCATGCAAATCGGATGCCATCAACTTTGAGCAAGATTTTGAAAAGGTCAATATCAACGTAGATACCATAATAGCCGCAACCGGATTTGACATGTATCCTGCCGAAAAGCTCAGGTACGGTTACAAAAGATATAAGAATGTGATTTTGGGCCCGATGCTTGAGAGGATGAATGTAACAACAGGTCCGACCGTTGGCAAGTTGGTGAAGCCGTCTGATGGAAAACCTATCGAAAAGATTGCGTTTATACAGTGCGTGGGTTCCAGGAACGAACAGATAGGCAGGCCCAACTGTTCTCGAATATG
This sequence comes from Halobacteriota archaeon, assembly GCA_034189535.1. GTDB lineage: Archaea > Halobacteriota > Syntropharchaeia > DAOWMC01 > DAOWMC01 > JAXHTN01. The sequence goes on from JAXHUQ010000043.1 coordinate 12,517, forward strand.
TTGTATGTATGCTTTGAAACATGTGCAGTGGGTCAAGCGAAAAAACCCAGGTGCAGAGGTTTACATCTTTTATGAAGATATGAGGGCTTTTGGGAAAGGATTTGAGGAGTACTATAAGAAGGCACAGGGTGCAGGCGTTATCTTTATAAGGGGCCTTGTCTCCGAGGTTACCGAGACTGATGAGAAGACGCTCATTTTAAGAGCAGAGGACACACTTTCAAATGACCTTATTGAGATGGAAGTTGATGTTGTCTGCCTTTCAGTAGGACTAATTCCAAATGAAGCAACCAAAAGAACTGCCGAACTATTGAGAGTCTCAACAGATAGTGATGGCTTCTTCCTGGAAGCTCATCCGAAGTACAGGCCTGTAGACACTTTACGAGATGGAGTCTTCATATGTGGGTGTGCATCAGGCCCAAAAGATATTCCGGATTCGGTGGCACAGGCATCGGCATCTGCTGCAAGGGCTATGAGACTGATGAATCAGAGTGAGATAGAGCTCGATCCTGTAAAAGCATTCATAAATGATAGCTGCGACGGATGTGGCGATTGTCTTGATATCTGTCCAAACGCTGCAATAAGCATACACGAGGACAAGGCAGCCATAAATGAAGCCATCTGCCAGGGTTGCGGACTCTGTAGGGTATCATGTGATAAGAGGTCGATCGAAGTGAAGAATTACACAAGAGATCAGATAATCTCTCAGATAAAGGCTGTTACTAAAAATTCCGAAGGAGAGCACATAATTGCTTTTCTTGATGATGGAACCACATACAGAGTCGCAGACAGGATCGGTCAAGCAGGTTTTTCTATTCCCGAGGATGTATATGTAATAAGAGTCAAAGACTGCAGCCAGATCACCCCTGATATCATACTGGAGGCATTTGACCTTGGTGCCGCAGGTGTGTTTATAGGAGAACCTGAGGGCGGAAGCACCATTTTCAATCCAAAGACAGTAGAGGTAACAAGAGAGAATGTAGAAGAGGCAAAAAGGTTGCTCTATGAGCGCGGTATCAATTCTGATAAGTTATCAAACGGGTTCTATATCACCGTATGGGCGCAAAAGCTTTCCGGTCAGCTAAATGATCTCTCAAAACTATGCAAAAACTGAATTAACCAAAAAAATAAAAAATACAAAAAAGGAGGATCCTCCTCCTTTGCTGTTACTTTCCACCGAGTAGGTCGGTAATCTTCATACCGCCTTCTCCACCTTCGCCG
>JAXHUQ010000044.1:0-13604 GCA_034189535.1 Halobacteriota archaeon
AGATCGGAAACAATGTTAATTGTGAAGTGGCGAATATGAAGGATGTGTTGTTGAAGATACTTCCCCTGCTTGGACCGGAGGTTTAAAAATATTATGGTTGAGGGAGTTGGGGGGAGGTGAGTTACAGGGTCCGGTTCAGTATTTTATCAAACAGTGCGGTGGTTATCCTCCGGAAGATTGAAACAGCTCGATTGAACATTTAGTTCTACGCCTCCTTTTTTAAAAACCCGTTCTTCAGGGGTTTTTGATTGTATACAGATTCGCAATATGATCTTGAGGATCTTGAAATGATATTTGATTATAAACCCATCTTCTTCAGAAGTTTCGAAGGATTCTTTCTTAATACTACCCCTGCATCCTCTTCAGATAAGCCGGCACCTACAGCCACCTTGAGTGCAAAATCGTCGGTTATGAGATCATCAGGACTGTGTGTATCCGTATTAACGATCAAACTGGCACCTGCCTCTCTTGCAACCTTTGCAACATGACCGTTTGTTGTATTATGCCCCTTTCGAGAGGTTATCTCAAGAAATATCCCATTTTCCCTCGCAAGCTCAGCCTCTTCGAGTTTGATAATACCCGGATGGGCAAGAATATCAACATCGGGACTCTCAAGTGCTGCCCGATTTGTACCGGATGCGACAGGTTCCACTACAGTCTCACCATGGACAACAACAAGTTCTGCTCCGGCTTTCTTTGCCATTCTTGCAAGTTCACCAATCCTTGAGGGCGGTACGTGTGTGATCTCTACACCGGTAATGATTCTAATATCAACGTCATCCTCCAGAACCTTCGCCTTCTTCACAGCATTTTGCACGTGATCAAGGTTTGAAAAATCAACATGATCGGTCAAACCGATTCCATTGTATCCGATTACAAGAGCCCTGCGAACAAGCTCGCTTGGTACCAGCTCTCCGTCACTGAAGATAGTGTGAGTGTGAAAATCAAACATAGAATTGAGTACTGTGGCATTCTTTTTATATGTATTGGTCTTCAGGAATACCGTCTTAAAGACGATCGGCCCATGATTATCGGACTAGGATGTGACGTATTGGCTCAAGATCTAGCCCATCGCTTGATGAGATCACAACGTCAAACCATGATAGATTCAATGACTCAAGGCGTGGAACGTCCCCTCGGAGCTTCTTTATAAACATCGAGCGTCTTCTTTCACCCGTTCCTTTGTCTTCCCACTTGAAATGGAATACTCCGTCGACGACATCGGCTATCTCCTCCTCTCTGGAATTATCAAATATGTTAGCAGTCAGGATGAGATAGATTATTCCTCCCCATTGCTTGGAGATTCGTTGTAAGCCCTGGAGGAACTTTATGAAATCACCCCATTCATCGTCACTTCTATATACTCTTGTGAGTGCCGTCAGTGAGTCCAGCACAATGATGTTACTATCTGCGCGTTCATCGAGGCAGTCAACGATACCTCTCAAAACCCCATTGTTACTTCCGGCATTCCCTAGCAGTCCAAGTTTTTTATCCATATCATCTGTGATCCATGACAATGGGATATTAGAGTTACTGAAGTACGATTCTGAAAAGTCGATTATGTTGATCGCCCCCGACTCCATATCAGAGAAAGATGACTGAATCTCGAACTCGATATCTTCAATTGATCTTGTCATTGAGAGGTAACTGACACCAGGTGCATGCGATTCATCCTCCGAACCGCCATTTTTTACAGAGTTTGTGATCGCCGAGGTAAATGCAAACTCGTAGTATCCGCTCCCCACTTCTCCAAGTAGCAGTATGACCGATCCTTTGGTGATTCCGCCCCCAAGAATAGAATCAAGAGACGATATCCCTGATATAACCTTCTCCATTTATACCACCCTCCATTTAATGTTGGATTCTACCCCTACTATTAAGGGAAAGACCTATATTTACTTAAATCGTCAAAAAACTTTACACTGATATCTTTAATCAATTTCATTCTACATTTTACCCCCATTAATGTTTTTAAGATACAATTAAAACCAGTTCCCCTTGCCGGTTATTGACAGTAAATCCAAGCCAGCTACCGTATATATTCGGTATCTAATTGGCTGAAACATCAGGTATCGTTCTTTATATCTCAAATACATTTATATATATTAATATGTTAAATAATTAACTGGGGATGGTCAGGATATTTAGAAGAAGAGTCCTTGATACAGGGGATTTCGCACATTCTGAAGAGGATAGATATTATATATCATTCAGTCCACCGGAGGGTACGACCGAGCTTGAGAGGTACACCCTCTCAGGTGAAGATGTCTTGGTTGCGATACTGAAGGACGATGGAACAAATGTTAAGAGTTATCATCTTGTAGAGCCCAGTTTGACTAGAGAGGAGAAGTTACTTCTTGAACAACTATTCGATAGTCTTCAGGATGTTCTATCAATGGAAGAACCTATTGAAGATACTGATAGGATAAAAAACAAAAGATCAGTCATTGAATCTAAAGTTAGATGGCTTTTGAGAATCTATGGAATAAAAATAGACTCTTTGGCACTCCATAAAATACTCTATTACCTCGAGCGTAACTTACTTGGATATGAGAGGATTGATGCCCTCATGCATGATCCCAAGATAGAGGATATATCCTGCGATGGTGTCAATCTACCTATCTTTTTGTATCATATCGAGTACCAGAGTATCAAGACCAATATCAGTTTTACAGAGGAGGAAGCCCTCAACTCATTCATAATTAAATTGTCTCAGAAGGGGGGCAGGCACATCTCGATCGGAGTTCCCCTGGTCGATGCAATGTTGCCCGATGGATCGAGGCTTCAGGCAACCTTTGGAAGAGAGGTTACATCGAAGGGATCGACTTTTACCATAAGGAAATTCAGAGACGACCCGTTCACTCCTCCTGAGCTGATTATGAAGAACACATTCTCTCTTGAGATGATGGCCTACCTTTGGCTCTGCATAGAGAATAACAAGAACCTTATTTTTGCAGGTGGAACAGGATCAGGTAAGACCTCCTCGCTTAATGCATCATCTTTTTTCATTCCACCGATGGCTAAGATAGTCTCGATAGAAGATACAAGAGAGATCACATTATATCATGAGAACTGGATCCCTGGTATAACAAGAGAGGCCCCAACAAAAGGAGGAGAAGGAGAGGTCACGATGTTTGACCTATTGAAGGCTGCTCTGAGACAGAGGCCCGAATATATCATACTTGGAGAGGTGAGGGGAAAGGAAGCGTTGACTCTATTTCAGGCGATGAACACAGGCCACACCACATACTCAACAATACATGCAGACGATCCTCAAAGTGTTGTCAGCAGGCTTGAGAACGAGCCCATAAATGTCCCTCCCGTGATGCTGCAGGCACTTGATATAATATGCATCGAGATCCAGACGAATGTGAAGGGTAAAAGGGTAAGGCGGTTGAAGACTCTCGTCGAGATAGTAGAGATAGATCCAAAGTCAAAGAACGTAAGGATAAATGAGCTCTTCAGGTGGGATCCCATCACGGATACCTTCATGCAGTTGGGGGATTCAAAGAAACTCAAAGATATAATGATAGGACGTGGTTGGACCAAAAAAGAGCTTAAGTCAGAGCTTGAAATTAGGGTGGAAATACTCCAGTGGATGGTTGATAATACGATTAAGGATTATATCAAAGTATCTGATATCATTCAGAATTTTTATTTTGAAAGGGATAGCCTGATCGAGAGGATACGAGATGGAATGGGTGAAGAGTACGGACTGGATATATAGCGCTTCTTACAAAATTTTTGGTAGGAGCGTAAGAGGGCATGATCTGAGTGAATTATCTTTAAAGCTTAGGAGAGCAAGGATCTTCCTTCCGGCTGATCTGTACCTCTCAATAATTAGAATGATCTCATCTGTTGTTGCCACTTTTGGAGGTGTAGTTGGTGTTCTTGCAGCGTATTTTTATCTTACATTTCCAACTAATGATTCAACGATCCTACTTACAACGCTCATTGGATTCGCCTGTTCGATAATCTTTTATATACTGACAATGAGGGCATGCATGGCATATCCAATCTTCAGAGCCGATACCAGGAGGATGCTCATCGACAGAAATCTCATTCATGTGGTAAACTACCTCTATGCGATGAACAAAGGAGGGATGAGCCTTATAAATGCCTCAAAATCACTTAAGAAGAATGAGCAAGTATACGGTGAATGTGCCCGAGAGATTGGGTTTATTGTAAGAGATATCGAATATTTTGGGTTGGATATGAAAAGTGCACTTGAGAAATCCTCAAGGAACACTCCCTCTGAGAAGTTCAAAGATATGATCGAGGGTTTTTCGTCGGTTCTCAATACCGGTGGTTCAATTGAAGATTACCTATCATTGAAGTATCATCAGTATCAGGATCTTGCAGATAACGATAATAATGCATTTCTTGAGCTTTTGAGTATTTTTGCCGAGGCGTATGTTACTCTCTTTGTTGCAGGGCCGCTCTTTCTCATCGTGATCATCATAGTTCTTGGTATGCTTAAATCAGGGACGCTGATGGCTTTGTCGTCTATTGTTTATATACTAATTCCAGTAGGGGCATCAGCCTTCATTCTTCTCCTGGATATGATAACAATTAGGACAGATGAGGAGGAACCATCTTTTTCGAAGGTGAACTATCTGAATGTATTTGAAAGCGTGGAAGTTGTAGATGATGGTTCCGAGGGGATATCAAGTGCACTGAAAAGATACGAGCGGATTGACCGTATCAAGTTCTTACTCCATTCACCATTCCGTTTCTTCATCGAGAAGCCTTCAAGGAGCGTGTACATCACATCAATCATCTCGATGATTTATCTTTTTATAACGGTGATTTCAACAGAAGAAGGACTTGAATACCTGGACTATTCCCTGTTTTATGTTGCCCTTCTGATGATCATACCCTACTCGATATTCTTTGAACTCAGGGCAAAGAGGGTAAGGGATATCGATAAGACAGTACCTGAATTTCTGAGGCGGCTCAAGAGCATAAATGAGACGGGTGTTGACCTGATCGACTGTATCAGGATCCTGATCGACTCAAACCTGGGGGTGCTCACAAGTGAGCTCGTGACAGTCATAAGACTCGTCGAATGGGGCAGTACCCTAAAGGATGCATTTCGCAAACTTGAGATTAGGGTGAAGACAGGAGCACTGTCGAGAGCGATAACCCTTCTTGTGGAAGCAGATCGTGCAACCGGGAACTTAAGAGACGTTTTATCCATTGCAGCTAGCAACGCTGAGGCCACACAGAGATTCAAGGAACGAAGAGAAGCGGCAATGTCGATCTATCTTATTATTGTTTATATAACCTTTGCAGTATTCCTCTTCACCATATTCATCCTCACTACAAGGTTTTTGGGAGGGCTTCCAAAGATACCCATAGAAGGTGCTGAGGAGTTTTTAGCATCGGATTTTGATGTAAGGTTGTACGAGAGGGTTCTGTTTCATGGTGCTCTCTTGCAAGGCCTTTTTTCCGGGATAGTCGGGGGCCAGATGAGCAGCGGAAATCCCTATAGTGGGCTTAAGCATGCTGCTGTTATGATGGTCGGGGCTTTCCTGGTCTTTGAGTTTATGATATGGGGGTAGTATGATCGGACTCAAAGAAGATGATCGCGGGGTATCCGAGATCATGGGCGAGATATTGATGATAGGGATCGTCGTCATATCCTTCGGCTTGGTCTCTTCGTTTGTTTATGGTTATTTCGACGGCCTGGATATACCGCCTGTGGTCAATGTGAAAGGAATTGTGGACGATGATTTGGATACAATTTATATCAAGCACAGTGGTGGCGATTATATCGGAGAAGGTGAACTTACGCTTATAGTAAAGATAAACGATGTTGTAAACAGATATAACCAGACGGAAGCATGGATGATCGGTGATGCCATCGCTTTAAATACCTCAGATGAGTATGGAATTGACATCATCAGAGGTGACGAGATTGAGATTCTACTGGTTCATAACCCAACAGGCTCTATAATGACATCTGGCGATCTAAGTTACAACTCACCAAACTGTCAAGATGACACAACACCGCCATCTGGCGTTACAGACCTTCACAACACGACATTTGAGTCAGACTACATAATATGGGCATGGGACGCGCCCCCGGAAGAGGACTATTCACACCTTCAGGTTTATATTAATAACGAGTACAAGGGCACTACCTCGGGAAAATGGTATAATGCAACAGGACTAACGCCCGGAGTTGCTCATACAATAGGTACATTGACTGTTGATTCTTGCGGAAATGTCAACACTGCTTGGGTGAACGATTCCGCAGATACTTACAAGTCGTGGTGGGACAAGGGCTGGAACTACAGAAAGCCAATCACCCTCTCTTCACAGTACGATGTTATCGACTACCAGATAAGGCTGAATGTACCCTATGATTCGGATATGCAACCTGATTTTGACGACCTCAGATTCACAGAGGAGGATGATAGTCCGATACCACACTGGGTGGAGTTTAAAGATGATGGGAACCTAGCTTGTGTCTGGGTCAAGGTTCCGACGGTCGAAGTAGGTAATACCACCATCCTTATGTATTATGGTAATTCGAGCACAACTAGCCAATCTAGTGGTTCCGCAACTTTTGAGTTCTTTGATGACTTTGATGCTTGGGTTGGGTGGGGCGACTATGGATCCGGAGTTGTCGAATGGTCATCTTATGGCTCGGAGTATATCCTCGAAAAGAACGGAAGCTGTGATCCCAACGGCGGATGGAAGAGTCTAGGGGGATCTATCTCAAACTACCGCCTGATCACAAAAGAACGAAGAGATAGCAGTGGATCTGATTGTAGTATGAACCGGTACGGAGTTGAAGATTCGAGTTACAATGGTTATGGCATATATAGAACCGGTTATACCTCAAGTAACGGCAACTTCGGGTTTGAGAGGAGAACCACCGGTTCAGGAGGTAGTGCACAGTATATTACTTTTGGCCAGCCGTATGACAACTGGTATGTTACTGAGCTCAAAAGAAATGGAGATACCCTCAATGCATCACTATTCAGTGTTGATAGAAACTTAATCGGATCCGAATCGGGAACTGACTCCACCCATACTGGTCCCTTCGACAGGGTCGTGATCCGCGGAGGGAGGCCATACTATATTGAGTGGATTGCTCTTGCAAAGTACAGCGGGTCCGAGCTATCATACATCATAGGAGATGAGGAGGTCTTATGATGCTCTTTATAAGAAGTGAAAAAGCTGCATCAGTCGTTATATCGGTCGTTCTCTTATTTGGACTTCTTGCAGGAATCGCTGCCATCGTAAATTCGATGTACATACCTGAATGGAGAAGATCTGCCGAGGCCGAGCATATGAATGACCTCTTTGAAGATCTTGCCGATTTCAAGTCTAATGCCGACTTAATAATTGCAGTATCACCTGATACCGAACGCACGATCACGAACAAGATCAGGATGGGTGGCGGGAGTATTCCTGTAATATCCCCTGCCAAATCTGGTGGGACGCTAAGAACAGACACCTTAAGGCCTGATATTTTCATCGCCGCAGACAATTATTCGACAACCTTCACATTTCTGGACTTAGGATCGATCGAGCTGGAATCAAGTAACCTTTACGAGGTCGACCGAACCTATATATATGAGAATGGGGCTCTAATCTTATCGCAGACGAACCGTTCCATAATGGTTATGATGGCACCGATAACGCTCAACAAGTACAACAACGGGACAAATCGTCTCACTGTCCAACTACTAAATATGAGTCTGAAAAATAGTTCAATTGGAAGTTCTGGAATCGAGGAGATCGTGTTCACGTATGAGTCTTCAACTGTTCGTTTCCAGGGTCTAACAAACAATGTCAGTCTTAGCATAGCAACCGATTACCAGGATGCATGGAAGGAGTTCTTCTCTGATCGTGCTGTGAATGCAGGATTTGATGCAAGTGAGTTTGATGTGAGTACTTCAGGAACCGTAGAACTCAATCTCTATGGGGATGTGGAACTCACCGTGGTGGAGACGAGGGCAAGTGGAGGCATAAGACCGATCATCGGGACATCTCAATAGGATAAGAAGTACAATCTTTTATGACTTCAAAAAGAGATACTCATAATGGCCATGAAAAAAGTAGATCTTATTAACACCTTACCTCTTATCACCGGTTTTCTGATAATGTTGCCACTAGGTAAGTTACTACTTCCACTCATCCTGTTCTTTCCGGGTCTTTCGGTCTACATCTTTGTAAGAGACGAGGTGGGTATCGTCGAATTACTTGGTGCAAGTATAACACTCTCCATTCTTATAATTCCGGTTATGACGGTCCTTTCCCATCTCACGATGGCCCCAACATCAATTCTTCTCGGAGTCCAAGTGATTGTATTCTCAACCCTCTCGCTTAAAAAAAGAGTTGTGGTGAGTGGAAAGGGGAAAGAGCAAAGGACGATAATAATCGCTATCATTGTTGCATTTTGCGCCCTTATTCCACTCCTTTCAACATTTACGATCAGTGATGGTGGCCTCGTTGCAAACCCCACCCATTCGGGAGATCTGAACTATCACCTCTCGATAATAAACAGATACATAACTTCGGCTCAGATCCCCCCCGAAGACCCGTATCTTCCGGGACATTCAATGCCTTATCACTTCTTCATGCATATCTTCATGGGTGAGACATGTAAGATGACGAGTATCAATCCGTTCACACTCTTAAAAGTAGTATTTCCGCTCCTAGCCTCAGCTCTTTTCCTAAATATTTATACTTTGACGGAGTATATATTTAATAGAAAGGCTGCAATTGCATCCTCTCTTTTATATTTATTTGCAGGAGGTTTTTCATGGGTATATCTCCTGTGGCTTCACTTTTCCGGAGGAGATATCTATCTCTTTCGAGTTTTGATCTATAGCTGGAGCCCTGATATGCTCAAGTATGATCCCACCCTCCTATTCTACTTACTTCCTCAGACACAGTCCTTTGCCCTTGTTATTATGGTCTTTGCAATCTACCTCCTTATTTATTCGATGATCGAGTGCTCGGATAGGATGGCGATACTTGCCGGATTCACGCTAGGAATTCTCAGCCATTACCACCTGATATCAGCCTTTCCGATATTCCTTCTTGTGGGTTGCTTCACATTGTACAAGATACGAGAGAAGGGAGTCTTCAAGAGAAGTACAATAATTTTGGGAATAGCAATTATGATCATATCATTTCAGATCTTTTCCCTCTCGTCCGGTGCAGGATCCCAGATCAGCATAGATCATCATCCCGGTATTTTATTCACTTCAATCGTATCGATGGGAGTCTTGATTCCCTTTAGTGTGATAGGAGCAGTGAAGTCATTTGAGATGACGAAAGCAAGAGGTATTCTCATCTTTTCCGTCATCCTGATCATAATTCTGAATTTTCTTACAATGCCACTCACACAGAATACCTATCGTTTTCTTGTATACCTCGCCATACCTATTTCGATATTCTCAGGCTACTTCGTCAGTTTATACTGGGATCACAGTAGCAGAGCAAGGATTTTAATAACAATATGTATAGTCCTGATGATTCCGAGTACAGTGATTCTGGGCACATACTATCTCGAAGCAAGATATGTCCACGCCGATGATTATGAGCTCCTCGCTTTGGACTGGATAAGTCAGAATACGCAAGAAGACGACATATTCTTCGAAGAGCCTTATATGTTCCCAAGAATTCCGCTTGTTACCGGTAGACGAGTCGCATATGCAGGTCCACTCTATATGGAGCAGTACCATGGAGTCCGCGAAGGTCAGAGGTATATGAATACCTTATCAGAGACCGATTCTTCAGTCTTGAACTCGGAGTTTCATATGATGAATGTCTCATATGTTTTTGTTGGCCATAGAGAGTCGAAGTACCTATTTACGGATGCTTTGAGTGATGAGATGATGTTTGATAAGGTTTATGATAAATATGGGATTAGAATATATAGGGTAATTTAAAGTGGAGATTACAATAACTGGTGCAATTGCTCTATTGGTATCCTTTTTCTTCTTGATAATTTTACCAGGTTTGAATTTGTTGAGGACTTTGGGGAGGCTCGAAGATCTTGAGATAGAAGAGATATTCGTTATGAGTAGCGGCATTGGAATAATTATATTGACCTTCGTATCACTCTTTTTGAGTATTCCGGGTAGTATCGGGATAAATATGAATAATTTAATATTAAGCATGTCAGTTGTTATTGTATTTTCGAACAAGGAAGTGATAGATCATCTCAGAAGATCAACTAAGTAAAGATAAGGAGATGCTTATATCCCAGGGCCATCACCTTGTCGGGAGGCATAGTGCCGTTAAGACCTGTATGTGGTTGAAACGCTCGATGAGGAATGAGGGGGCCTGTTATAAGAACAAATTCTATGGAATTAACTCTCACAGGTGCATCCAGATGACGCCCTACATCAGCTGCAACCATAAATGCGTATTCTGTTGGAGGCCAGTTGATATGCAAATGGGTGAAACGGAGTGGGACGATCCAGAGATGATTGCAAGCGGTTGCATTGATGCACAGAAAAAACTAATTTCCGGGTATAAGGGGGCATCTACAACGAATCTTACCAAATTCAGTGAGGGGATGGAACCCAAACATGTTGCAATATCACTTATAGGTGAACCTACCTTGTATCCTTACCTTCCGGAGTTGATCACAAGATTCCATGACGAAGGTATGACCACATTCCTTGTTACAAACGGGACTAATCCTTCAATAATAAAGAGGGTAGAACCTACTCAGTTATACCTCTCACTAGCATCCCCTGATAGGGAGACTTATCTCAATGTCTGTAATCCGAACAATGATTATTGGGATAAAATAAATAGGTCTCTGGAGATTGCGAGCACAAAAGATTGCAGGGTTGCAATACGTATCACTCTTGTAGACGGGGTAAATTTTAAAGATGCGAATAAGTATGCAGAGTTACTTGATAAGGCCAGTCCTGACTTCATCGAAGTGAAAGCATACATGCATCTCGGTTATTCTCGTAAGAGGTTGGATCGTACCTGCATGCCTTCCCACGGAAAGGTTAAGTCATTTGCAAGAGATATTGCAAGTGAGATGGGTTACAAAGTCGTGAGTGACTCTGAGATTAGCAGGATAGTCCTCATTTCAAATAGAAATGATACAAGATTGGAGTTATGATGATGGGTAGATTGGATGTGGTTTTGCCCCTAATTTTAGTGATAGTTATTGCAGTAAATGTACCTGTAAGCGCAGCTCAAAACTCAGTCTTTTTAATTGAGATCGACGGGACGATATCGATGGGAACTTCCATGGACGTTTCAGAGGGTATAAGAGAAGCGATCGAGAAGGATGCAAAGGCCGTTCTCATTGAACTGGACACACCTGGCGGCCTTGTTGACGCGATGGACGAGATAACAAAGGAGATTGAGAACTCGCCGATACCCGTAATCACCTATATACCAAACGGCGCGAAATCATTCTCTGCCGGATCTTTCATTCTCCTCTCCGGCCATGTAGCAGCAATGGCTCCCGGTACGCCGACGGGTGCGGCAACTCCCATATCAATGGGGGTGACAGGTGGTGCTACACCTGTCGAGAACAAGACAGTCAACGCCTATGCTGCCATGATGAGAGGGATTGCCGAGAGGAGAGGTAAAGATGCAGAGACGGCTGAGCTATTTGTCACTGAAGGCCTAAGTCTTACCGCCGAAGAGGCGCTTGAAGCAGGAGTCATCGATCTGATATCGACAAGCAGAGAAGACCTACTCGAAGAGATTGATGGCAGGACTGTGAAGGTGCAGAATAATCTAATCACACTTGAGACTAAAAATGCAGAAGTCATAGCCCAGGAGGTGACCATTAGGTCCGAATTTGTCAATTATTTCGGAGACCCTCAGATAGCTTTCATATTACTCATGATAGGCATATACGGCATAATCTTCGGTTTCATGGCACCGGGAACATACGTTCCGGAGACGATAGGTGTTATATGCCTGGTACTTGCACTCTATGGGATCGGTTTCTTTGAGGTCAATGTATTTGGGATTGCCCTTATCGTTGTTGCGATGCTCATGTTTGTTGCCGAGGCCCTCACGCCAACATTTGGAATACTCACCGTAGGAGGTATCGTCTGTTTAATTATCGGTGCTTTTATGTTCCCGGTGGAACCTTTCCTCTCAAGAAGCTGGTTCGAGAGCTTCAGAATCCTTGTTTACACGATATCGATATCATCTGCCATATTCTTCATCTTCGCTCTAACCGCCGTCTTGAAGCTTAGAACTCAAAAGTCAACGACAGGCACCGATGAACTCCTTGATATGATAGTGAGGGCAGAGACAGATATATCTCCAGAAGGCAAAGTCAAAGCGAGAGGTGAGATCTGGAATGCCATCACAAAGGGAGAGAATATAAGGGAGGGGGAGAAGGTGAGAATAGTGGGCCGTGACGGTCTGACTCTTATAGTTGAGAGTGAAGATTTGCCTGGATAGGTATTGTTTTATATGAATACCATCAAAAGTTACTTGTGAGTTTATGGCAAGAAGATACCACACTGCATTCATCTTGATAGTTCTTATTGTTGTCACCTCTCTTTCAGGATGTACGGGGGAAGCTCAAGAGATAACTGAAGAGTTCAACAGCGAATATGAGGTGCATGACGATACGGTTTTAAAGGTGATAACTTTTAATGGTGAAATCAAGATAGAGAGTTGGGACGGTGATACAGTCGTATTAAATGCCATCAAAAGAACTCGCTTTGGCCAAAATGAGTTTGAAAATGTCAAGATCGAAGTCTCCGAGAGTGAGGGAGAGCTTATTATCGAAACAAAGCATTTAAAAGATTGGGTGAGTAGGGTCTCAGTTGACATCTCTCTTAAAGTCCCGGATAATGTTGCAGTTGAATATGTTAAAACATCAAATGGTAATATTGAGATCAAGGGAACAGAAGGTATAGGTGATCTCGATAGCTCAAACGGAGATATTGAGGTCGAAGTATTGGATATTGCAAGAGATATTGAGATAAAATCGAAAAATGGTGCCATCGATGTCTACTTGAATCCATCACTAAACGCCGATATAGATGCGAGTACCTCAAATGGTGAGATATCGATGGATGATTTGGAATTGGAATTGGTAAGTTCAAGTAGAGACGAGATCAAGGGTAAGCTGGGTGACGGTGGGAGCAGAATAGAGATATCTACCGCAAATGGGGATGTGGACCTATTCGAACTTGATTTTTATGAAGAAGTAGAAGAGGGGGAGTAATCCGGTGTGGATTATAATCTCCGCCGGTCGAGATATCGTCAAATGATCAACGTTCATATCCAAGTTCCAAGCCCCCAACCTACTATTCAGCCAACCGTTGTAATTTTATATTCTGTTAGTCTACAAAGATAGGTATATTCAATATATCAACATAAGGAGGTCTATGCTTCCCTCTATTTGATTTTTGGTGTGATGGTCGGAGGGGGGTTACATTTATAAATATAAAAAACAATAGAACAAATCAAAAAAGCCGATTGAAAATGAAAACTATTCTTCTCTATGCCATTGGGATCTGGTTTATACTTGTTCTCGCGGCGATCATGAACGGAATATTTAGAGAGTCATTCATCACACCCAAGTTGGGCGAGCAGGCCGGTCATCTTCTCGGTTCAATCATTTTTTCATG
>JAXHUQ010000045.1:0-13088 GCA_034189535.1 Halobacteriota archaeon
GCTTTTATAGTTCTATCGTTCTTTAAAGCTCTGATAATATCAATCATGTTATTGCTATTGCTTGCCGTATTTTGATAAAAACCTTTAGATGGGGAGTTCTTTAATTTGCAACAAGTATATTTATTCCTCATATTTTTGACATGATTACTTTATGATTAGTAGTTTAACATTTCCTCTCATTTATCCTGTGACCTTTGCCATATACCATCAAAATTTTCAGATTTACCGTTGGTTATTTAGTGAATTTTTCCGTTAAACCCCAAAATGATGCTTTATCACGCACTGATAACTCAAATATTACAGATAACTATGTTCTCGGACTTGGCAACCACTTTTCCCTTCTTTTTAAGTATGCTCTCGATATCAGAAGATCTCTTTCCCTTGATCTTCTCCAGTTCATCACATGAAAAATCGACTATAGCTTTTGCAAAGTCACCGATAAGAACAACATCATTCTTCTCGAATTTTCCCTCGATCTTCAGGATTCCCGAGGGCAGCAGGCTCTTACCCTGTAGTATCGCCTCCTTTGCTCCAGCATCCACGATGATCCTTCCCTCTTCTTTTGAGTGCATCAACCATGTCTCTTTAGTCGATAGCTTCTTTGAGCCCACAAATAATGTTCCTATGTCTTCACCGGATACAACCCTACTGATGATTTCCCGCTCTCTACCGTTTACAATCACCATATCACAACCGGCATTCATGCAGATCTTCGCTGCCTCAATCTTTGAGACCATTCCTCCTACTGACAGTGGGGAACTTCTGCTAGTTGCCATACGCCTGATATCCCGGGTTATCTCATCTACAACGCGTATGAGATTTACATTTTTACCACTTCTGGGGTCTTTATCATACAGACCGTCGATATCCGATAGCACTATCATAAGGCCTGCCTCCACACCGGATGCAACCATTGCAGATAGTCTATCGTTGTCTCCAAAAGTCTCTGTAATTTCATCAGTTGCCAGAACGTCATTCTCATTTATAATCGGAATGACGCCCAACTTCAAGAGCCTCTCCACACAATTTCTAAAGTTCAGATACTTCTTACGATCCGAGAAATCCGCATAAGTTATCAAGATCTGAGCCACAGGCACATTATAAATTGCAAATGCATTATGATAAGATTCCATGACATTTGATTGACCTATAGCGGCACATGCCTGTTTTAATACAAGATCTTTGGGTTGAGGTCTCTGAGTAAGGCCAAGCTCATTACAGCCTGCCCCTATTGCACCGGAAGTGACAATAATAAACTCTCGTAAGTCTCTTCTCAACTCGGATATCTGCCTTGCAATATCGACTATCAGGGCATAATCAATTCCTCCATCGTGGGAGAGTGTGCTCGTACCTATCTTTACGATGATTCTCTTTGAGTCGATCGTCCTCATCTTATCTTTCGGACCTCACAGTATCCTTTTATGAGTGAAAATACTTCTACCTTCTGCATAATCAGAAACAATTTGTCCTGCTCCAATTAATTTAAACTTATAGATAACCAGTCCTTCAAGCCCAACAGGGCCACGTGAATGGATCTTTGAGGTGGATATTCCTACCTCTGAGCCAAGACCGTACCTGTAACCATCTGCAAACCTTGTCGAGCAGTTCCACATGACAGACGACGAATCCACATCATCCATAAAGATCTTAGATGCAGCCTCATCCCTCGTCACTATCGCATCAGTGTGATGGCTACCATATCTATTTATGTGATCTATTGCTTCTTCGAGAGATCCGACTACTTTTATCGAGAGCGTCATATCGTTGTACTCTGTGGTCCAATCGTCCTCGGTTGCTTCAATAGCTTTGATGATCTCACAAACTTCCGGATCACCTCTCAGCTCAACATTCTCCTTATCAAAGAGCTCTTTCATCTTAGGTAGAAACTCAGAAGCAATACTTCTGTGAACGAGTAGATTCTCCATTGCATTGCATACCGCGGCATACTGACACTTCGAATCAAACGATACGGATAAAGCCATATCAATATCAGCATCTCTATCGACATAAAGATGACAGACACCGTCAGCATGACCCAAGACAGGTATCTTTGTGTTCCCTTTGATGTACCTAACAAGTGCATTGGATCCTCGCGGGATCATAAGGTCTATATATTCGTCGAGCTTTAAAAGGTCGTTGACATCCTCCCTGGTTTCAACGAGTTGTAAGGTATCTTTGAACCTATCATCCGCCTCTACAGCACTTTTTATAAGATCAAAGAGAATTCTATTGCTATTTATGGCCTCCGAGCCTCCTTTTAGAATTACGGCATTTCCCGATTTGATACAGAGTGTAGATATCTGAACGAGTGCATCCGGCCTGGACTCAAAAACAACTCCGATAACTCCAATTGGCGTCGTTACCTTCTGAAGCACAAGGGAATCATCGAGCTGGGTGATCATCAGTGTTCTTCCAACAGGATCATCTAGATCAATTACTGATTTAATCCCTTTCACCATCTCGTCTATCTTCCTATCATCAACCTTCAATCTCTTGACGATAGCGCCCGAAAACCCTACCCTTTCAGCTGCATCAAGATCTTTTTTATTCTCTGTTATGATCTCTTCCCTATTCTCATCAATCGCCTTAGCAATTCTTCCAAGTGCTTTGTTCTTAGAAGTACCATCAATAGAAGCTATTCTAAGTGCCCCTTTCTTTGCAAGCTCTATCTGACTTTTGAGATCCATAATCTCTCCTCTTTTCACTTAAAGTAAAAAGGTTTCTATCCAACAGATATAAAACAGGATATAATTTATTGAGACTTAAATACGTTATCAATAAGTTATAGTAGTTAATTAATTGAACCGGATAATGGTTATTATAAGGAAGATCGTATGGCGTTTACATCTGAAGGTGAATTCTAATAGAAAAGTTTTTATATTTCCTTTTCGATTACTTTTCTACCGCATATAGGAGGTGACAAAAAATGGCTGAAGAATTAAAAGCGTTAATGGATGAGGCACTAGGAGTTGAAGGTTCGATAGTAGGTACCGGGCTGCCAACAAAGATGGTAGAGAAGATGGCTGATATTGATCCAGATACATTCCTTGAGTTTATGCCCACCATGTTAGAAAAGATTGGCCCCATAATGGAGAAGATCGAGGGCGAGATAGCTGGTGTCGAGGTCAATGACTTACTTGAGTTTGTCGAGAAGATGGACATGGGTGAGCTCATGGGCAAGATGCAGGAGGCAGATGCCGCAAAGATTGAAGAGCTTATGCCAACAGTTATGCCTAAGATGGCCGAGTACATGCCAAAAATTATGCCTGCAATGATGGCTTTAATGGACAAAGTAACCGCTTCCGATGAGGAACTCGCAGAAGAGTTGGAGGGTGCAGAGGACATGGCTATCAACATACAGATGGGAGATGCAATGGCAATGACCATGCAGATCAAAGACGGTAAAATGTCAATGGGCACAACCCCGGTTGACGATGCAGACATGTCTATAGAGATCCCAATGGACATAATGGTCGGTATGATTACCGGAACCGCAGATCCAATGTCCGCTTTCATGGGCGGAGATGTCAAAATGGACGGAGATATGTCAAAAGGTATGGCCTTAATGCCACTGATGACTGTATTCTCCGAGAAGTTCGGACTCGAACTGATGTAAATTGAACCGGGTGGGATAGGAATTTCTAAAAATTCCCCCCATCCTTTCTATTCTATTTTGTTCTTTATAGTAATAAACGGAAGGTTTTTTATAGGTTAAGTTTGAATTGTTTTTTCACATTGGGAGATCTATAATAGGGATTGATATGGCACGAATGTACTCACGAAGGAAGGGAAAGTCAGGATCAACACGTCCACTGAGGACGTCGCCACCGGAATGGATTGATATGGCACACGAAGAGATAGAACAGTTGGTCATTGAGTTGCAAAGTCAGGATTACTCTACTGCAGCTATAGGCACTATTTTAAGAGATAGATATGGAGTCCCGGATGTGGCTCTTGTCACAGGAAAGAAGATATCGAAGATTTTAAAAGAGAGTGATAAAGCTCCAAAAATCCCTGAAGATCTTGAGAACCTGATAGTAAAATCTCTTAGGATGAGAAAACATATGGATTTGAATCCGAAGGACTTGCATAACAAGAGATCGCTTCATCTTACCGAAGCCAAAGTAAGAAGGCTTGTAAAATATTATCACAAAAAGGGCTTAGTGCCTTCGGACTGGAGTTATAAACCGGAGACAGCCGAGGTTTTTATCACTCAAAACTAAGTTATCTGATGATTGAATTACTGGACGATCTTTGTAAAGATGCGGTAAATACCATTGTAAAGCATAAGAGTATACGAGTGGTTTCACACCACGATGCAGATGGTATCACCGCAGCTGGTATTATCTCAAGTGCCCTCCTGAGAAGGGGTATTCAATTTCATACATCTATCATAAGCAGACTTTCTCAGGAATTTCTTGACGAAATTAGCGATGAGATGGTGATATTCTGCGATATGGGCAGTTCACAACCGGACCAACTTGCAGGATTGGATTCAGAGATTGTGGTACTCGATCACCACACAATACAAGGGGATCACTCTTCACATGTACATGTAAACCCTCACCTAGTCGGAATTCATGGTTCTTTTGATCTTAGTGCATCAGGAGTGGCGTATACTGTCGCAAGACAGATGGGGGATAATGTAGATCTAAGCGGACTTGCAATAACCGGTGCAATCGGTGACAGGCAACGCATGTCAGGTGCAAACGGAGATATCTTAAGAGAGGCGATCAAACATGGCGTAATCACAATAAAACAAGGTCTCAACATCGGTGATGGAGACCTGCATGAGCTACTTGAGTTCACGACAGATCCGTATCTTGACATTTCAGGAGATTCTAACAAGGTAGATACTTTTTTAAAAGAATTATCCCTAGAAGGAACTTTAAGCGAGCTATCCCTTGAAGATTCAAAGAGACTTAACTCGGCTATTCTGTTGAAACTTATGAAGAGAACTCCACCTGACGTGATTGATTCTGTTATCGGAGATATCTATATTTTAAACAGAGAAGTTGAGAAGAACACATTGAACTTGGTTAGAATGCTCAATTCGGCAGGTAAACTTAAGAAGACAGGTATCGCCCTTTCTATATGTCTCCGAGATGATAGCGGGATAAAGGAGGCTCATGAGCTCTATATTTATCTGCAAAAGAAGCTGATTACTGAACTCAAAAAGGCCGAAAAGAACATCAAAGAGGGTAAGAACATACGCTATCTTTTCACTGGCGATGATGATGTGCCAAGTGCGATGTCAAGCGTTCTAATAAGGCACGTCTTCACTGACAAGCCGTTGGTTGTAATATGTCCGATGCAAAGCTTCTCCAAGGCATCAGCCAGGGGAACGATGGATCTGATATCAAAAGGACTTGATCTCTCGGTTGCCATGCAGAAAGCTGCTGAGGCCGTTGGGGGGATGGGGGGAGGACACAATATAGCATCAGGCGCATCTGTTCCAAAGGATATGGACGACGAGTTTATAAGGATAGTGGATATGGTAGTTGGCAAGCAGTTAAATTAATTTTCCGTGCTTATCGATCTCACCACCTTTTATCCTTGTTGAAGAGATTGGTCTGCCATCTTCAGCAGGGAAAAAACTCACCTTTTTAAGCTCTATGCTACCCATCCCTCTCTTCTCTCGCTCCTCATTTATCTTCATACTCATCGAGTACGTCTCCTCGGATGCAACGAGTATATCAAAGTCTTCCGTCAATGTAAAACCGAAGGCGTCGTTTATCTCTACAATCGAGATCTCTGCAACATCTTTATACTCACGATCCAGAAATTGTCTGAGGTTCTCAACTCTTGCCACATATGAAGGGACCGGCCTATTTCGAACTCTGGCCATCTCATCAGAGGTGACTCCAATCATAACCTCTCCTCCTCGTCCAAGTTTAAACGCCTCTTTTAGTAGTGCTTTATGACCATCATGCAATGGCCCGAAGGTCCCCCCAACAACAATTCTCATCAAACATGCCTCCCTAATAATAGCAATATATAGGACAGGAAATAATATATATAAACATAGTCATTTATATATCCGGTATGTATGGTTAAGATTGAAAAGAGAAAGTTACAGATGACCGGCGGATCAACCCTGATCGTCTCCATTCCGATAAACTGGGCAAGAGAGCTTGGAATTTCACATGGTGATGAAGTATCGCTGATTCAACAGAATGACAAATCTATAGTTATTACGGCAAAACCAAAAGAAGAGCAGAATATCTCTATCGCCGAATTAAATTTAATCCCTAATGAACCACCAGAGGAGATACTCAGACTTCTTATTGCACATTATCTGGTTGGTTATGATCTAATAAAATTGAACACCCATAGAGGTTTCAATACGGAAGACAGGAAGTGGATAAAGGAGACAGTTAGACAGATGCTCATCGGACTGGAAGTAGTTGAGGAATCAGGTGATTGTCTGGTGCTTCAGAGCCTTTTGAACTACACAGATCTTACACTACCAAACGCTATCGATAGCATGTCCAAGATAGTAAAATCGATGCAAAAGGACGTCTTAGAATCACTATCACAAAATGATACCAATCTTGCACGTGACGTTATACAAAGGGATAATGAAGCTGATAGATTCTATCTACTTCTAGTTAGGCAGTTGAAGGCTTCCGTAAGAGACCCCGAGCTTGCAAAGAAGATCGGCATCGAAGATTTGAGAGAGTGTATAGGATACCGCCTCATCGTTAAGAGTCTTGAGAGGATTGGGGACCATACAGGTAAGATAGCAGGTGAAGTCATCCAGATAGAGGACTGGGAAAGTGCCTCACAGTTCACAGAGGAAACTTGCGCTGTTGGCAAGCTAGCTTTAGAAGTATTTGACCAGGCAATAGACTGTCTAAGAGACAGAGATATAAAAGCAGCGAATCGAACAATAGCAGACTCAAGAAAGGCTGCAGAGCTAG
Source organism: Halobacteriota archaeon (assembly GCA_034189535.1). GTDB lineage: Archaea > Halobacteriota > Syntropharchaeia > DAOWMC01 > DAOWMC01 > JAXHTN01. Next base: position 6,924 of record JAXHUQ010000045.1, read on the forward strand.
AGATTAAGGTAAGTGAGAATATTCTAAAAAGTTCACTTGATACTATTGAGAAGAACAGCTTCAGATCGACACTTGAGAGTTTCAGACGTATCGCCGAGTATGGGGCAGACATCGCCGAAGTGACGATCAATATGAGTGTAAAAGAGCCGGGTGGATAGATGAAATTTACCATCACAAATGCCAGAATTTTTTTTCAGGGGCGGATTCAAAGTTACGATCTACTCATAAGAGGTGGTAGAATAGAACATATCGGAAAAGACCTGAAGGCAGAGAACAATATGGACGCAAGAGGCCTGCTCATCCTCCCGGGTGCAATCGATTCGCATGTCCATTTCAGAGATATGGGTGAGGCGCAGAAAGAGGACTGGTTCACAGGATCATTATCTGCTGCTGCTGGCGGTGTGACGACCGTAATTGAGCATCCAAATACCGTTCCCCCCACGACAACCGTGGATGCACTCAAGAAGAAACTAAAAGCAGCAGAGAGATCAATCGTTGACTATGGCATAAATGGAGGAGTGTCGGGAGATTATGAAGATCTATTCTCCTTGAAAAAAGAGGGGGTAACGGCCTTTGGTGAGATATTTATGGCTGATCTAGAGGATAAAGAGATATTTGGAGCTTTAAAGATTGTAAAAGATACCGGCAAAACAGCTTGTATGCACGCAGAAGATAGGAAATCAGTTTTAAAAGATCCAAAGCGCCCCAAGATATGCGAGATCAAGGCGATCGAATCAGTTCTGAAGATGAAAAAGAGTTTGGACGTGAAACTTCACATATGTCACCTGAGTACGAAGAGAGGTCTTGAACTCTTGAAAGGAAGAAAGATAACAAAAGAGGTGACGCCACATCACCTGCTCCTTTCAAAAGATGACTTTGAGAGAGCTGGCTCCTTTGCCAAGATGAATCCTCCACTGAGAGATGAGTCTGACAGGGCCTCACTTTGGCAGGGAATAAGAGAAGGTAATATCGAGATACTGGCATCTGATCACGCACCCCATACAATCGAAGAGAAGAGCATGCAGGTTTCGGATGCACCATCCGGGGTACCAGGTGTCGAAACCATGATCCCTTTAATGCTTCCTTTAGTCAGGAAGAATATGATATCACTTGAGAGGCTTGTTGAGATTGCATCCAATAACCCGGCAAAGATATTTGGTCTTGAGAGTAAAGGAGCAATTGAGGTAGGAAAGGACGCAGATCTGATATTTATTGATATGAAAGCTGAAGAGAAGATAAAACCTGATAAACTTCATAGTAAGTGCATTTGGACTCCTTTTGAAGGTAAAACTGCAATATTTTCTGATAAAGTGCTGATTAGAGGGGAGGTTGTATTTGAAGACGGATCTGTACAATGCAAGGCAGGGTATGGTAATTTTTTAAGGAGTTCCTGACCCTTCGTGAGAATTGAAACGCAAAGTTAAAATAAGTCCATCCCTTAAAAATTGCTAACAGTGGCAGAGGATCAAAAGAATCTAAGGACACCGATAGTATGCGTGATGGGTCACGTCGATCATGGGAAGACCACTCTACTTGACAAGATCCGTGGGACTTCCATTGTTGAGAAAGAGTCGGGTGCGATAACCCAGCATATTGGCGCGACCGAGATACCAATAGACGTGATTGAGAGAGCATGCTCACAATTGACAGAGAGATCATTTGAGATACCGGGCCTACTCTTCATTGATACACCCGGCCATCACTCCTTCACTACTCTGAGAAGCAGAGGGGGTGCTCTTGCAGATCTTGCAGTTGTAGTAGTCGATATAATAGAGTCTTTTCAACCACAGACGATCGAGGTATTAAGAATACTGCGTAATTTCAAGACCCCATTTATAGTTGCCGCAAACAAAGTTGACAGGATTTATGGATGGAATCCAAATCAGGATGCTCCCTTTTTTAAATCCTACAATAAACAGATTGAGCGTGTGCGCAATATGCTCGATGAGAAGCTATACGAACTTATTGGAAATCTCTCGGAGGAAGGTTTCAGCTCTGATAGATATGATAGGATCCGTGACTTCCAGAGAAATATTGGTGTGGTACCTGTAAGCGCTAAGACCGGAGAGGGTATACCGGATCTTCTTCTTATACTGATGGGGCTTGCCCAGCGTTTCCTGGAAGAGAATCTTTATCTCAATGCAGAAGGGGCAGGTGTTGGTTCTGTCCTTGAAGTCAAGGAAGAGAAGGGGCTTGGACTGACCCTTGACGTTATACTTTATGATGGTGAGTTGAAGAAGGGAGATACGATAGTCGTTGGAGGCAAGACGGAGCCTGTTGTAACAAAGGTGAAGGCGCTTCTGGAACCGAACCCGCTCTCTGAGCTTAGGATGGCTGACAAGTTCAAACGAGTGGACTGCGTAAGAGCAGCTGCAGGTGTTAAGGTCTCAGCACCGAACCTTGAAGATGTTCTGGCAGGACTGCCACTTCATGTTGTACGAAATAAAGAGGATCTGAACGATATGATAGAAGAGGTCAGATCTGAAAAGGAGTTAAATATCGAGACCGAGAGCGTGGGCGTAATAATCAAGGCAGATACAATCGGATCACTTGAAGCTCTTGCAATGGAGTTAAATAACTTCGATATTCCAATCAAAAAGGCCGATGTTGGCGATATTTCAAAGCGAGATGTTATTGAGGCATCGGCCATACAGGACCCAATTCTGTCAGCGATTCTCGGTTTTAATGTGAACATCCTACCGGATGCAAAAGAACAGATCCTCGCTGAAGATCTGCAGGTCTTTGTAGGGGAGGTCATATATTCACTGATAGAGGAGCTTGAAAAGTGGCAGAAGAAGAAGAGAGAGAGCCTCTATAAAGAGAGATTCGGAGATTTGACGATGCCGGGTAAGATCTTACTTCTACCGGATTGCACATTCAGAGTCAGTAAACCTGCTGTGGTTGGAGTTGAGGTTCTCGGCGGGACGATCAAGACAGGACGTCCCCTTATCAAAGCGGATGGCTCCAGAGTCGGTATTATTAAAGGCATACAGGACAAGGGAGAGAATATTGGTACGGCAGAATGTCGATCGCAGGTTGCAGTTGCAATCGATAAGGCGACTGTAGGAAGGCAGATCAAAGAAGGAGATCTACTGTATGTGGACGTGCCGGAGAAGGATGCAAATATAATTGAGACTGAGCTTGCAAGCGAGCTTTCTTCCGAGGGTATAGAAGCATTTGAAGAGTTTCTTGAGATAAAAAGAAGAAACGATCCATTCTGGGGCAAGTAGTCTTTATATACAATGAGTAGCATGATTATATAGATTGGGGATTATGATGGGGGGAAGAGATTCTATCCTTTTTACATTAGGAATTTTATCGTTGATTATTTTGGGTTGTATAGGACCCGTGATTGCTTTTGAGCCTTTACCGGAGATCGTTGAGATTCCTTATTCCGGATATCACGAGGTAGAACTGACAGCACCAAAGGCGAACAAGACCATACTTATTGTGAAGGCAAGAATTGATTCAGTCAATATGAAAGGTGAAGACGATCTTATGCGTGTGATGGTCAATGGAAACATCGTAACAAAGACGCAACTCATAAACAAAGGCCCTTACTGGAGCTATGGCGACGGGAGAAGATTGCTCTACTATAATCCCGATCATATGTCTTGGAATCTATTCTACAGTCCGGATTTCAAATCGAACAATGAGGGAGGTAGCGGATATCGTGTGATAGGTGAAGACGCCTACACATATGAATTTGATGTCAGCAAGATGGTCGAGGAAGAAGAGGATTTTAAGGTGATCATATGGCATTCTGCGAACGAATGGATAGATGATTATTCCCCGGAAGAGTCAAGTGATATTAAAAAGACGAGGATCGTTGTTGAATCTATAGATTGCAAAGGAGTGATGGCGACTCCAACTCCAACCATAATTCCAACCATACTCCCCGAAGATGAGGAAGATATTAAAAAGTCCGAAGAGAAGGGATTGCCAGGATTTGAATTGATATATTCTGTTGCCGGGTTGCTTGCTCTCTTTGTAATTTTGAAGAAGGGGTAAAGGCATCTAAAATATCACTTCGTCCCCATTCTCCGGAGCAATGGCCTCACATCCGCAATTCTCCCGTATCCACTCGGCAAAACCTTTTGTGTCATCCCCATGAACCGTGAAGACACATTCCACACCCTTGTCACAGAATCTTGATACTATTGATTTTAAAGCAGTATCGTCAGCATGTGCAGAGAAGTCATACTGCTCGACACTCGCCCGAAGTGTCAGGATCCTACCGTCAACCTCGACATAGTTGCGTTCGATTGCGCTTCTACCATTTGTGTCTTCAACCTGATACCCTGTGAGTAGTATCTTACTGTTAGGATCTTTGTAGATCTTGTTCAGATAATAAAGTACAGGTCCCCCGTTCAACATCCCGGCGGTCGTCACAACAATAGATGGATTTGATATCGCGTCAGACCGTCTCTTTCGTTTTACAAATCGCGCACTATCCATCGCCCCTTCAAGTCCTTTTTCGTTCTTCAAAAATGAAGGATTTGACATGAAGATATCAAATACTGCTCCACCCATACCATCCACATAAGGAGTGAGTCCATGTGCATGAAGGATCATCACAATCTCTTGTGTCCTTCCCACTGCAAAACATGGAATAATAGCATGACCACCACTATCTAGTGTCTCGACGATCGATTCGATGAATAGCTTCTCGAGCTCGCGTCTATTCGAGTGGTTGTGACCGAAATAGGTGCTCTCGATTATCAAGATATCGGTCTCGGGAAAGTCAAGATCAGCTTTATTTAAAAGTCTCGTATCACTTGTATTGATATCCCCTGTATAAAACAGACGTTTCTCACCTTCTAGATAGATGCAAGAACTGCCTGGGATGTGCCCAGCATCATATAGTTTGACGTCATATCCCGCTGTGCGAAATTCCTCATTATATGGCAAGGTTCTGGCCATCTCAAAAAACCTCTTGAGATCCTCCTCGATGAACGGTAGAATTCCCTGAGACTTTCCGATCTTGATCGTGTCTTTACCAAGGAAATATGAGATGTCTCTAGTCGGAGGAGTCATTACCATATCCGGATTCAGGTCTACCAAGTTGGGTACAATGCCACAATGATCAATGTGTGCATGGGAAACAATTACAGACTTCGGCCGGATTCCGTTCAGTGGAAATTGGGGGGGGTCAGACGGTTTCATCCCATAATCCAAAAGGAGATCGTCAACTAGAATTGCTGACCTACCTACCTCCCCGCATCCACCCAAGAATTTAATATCTATCTTCACTTCCTCCTAGCCGTATGGTAATATGTGATCTTCATCATCTTTATTATCAGTACATTCTTGCTCCCATACATCTCGTATAAAGCCACGCTTGATCTCCTCAGCCTTATCGATACCTTCGAAACTTATATTAAATTCGAGCATCTTGCTCAGAACTCTAAGTAAAGACCTTGATGCTCTTAAATCACTGGCTTCTTTTCCTGATGTCTCCCCAAGGAGACATAACCCCTCGATACCATATAGATCACATAGTCCTACCAAGAGTCCATTGAGTCCGCTTATCGCACCACCGCGCATCTTCATTACTCCGAATTTTCTAGGATCGATTACTTCATTGAGGCTACCACCTGCTCGAAATACTCTCGGTCTCTTGAACTCATAACCGCTAACATAGGCAGCAAGCGTGATCATCTGTTTAACACCAAATTTCTTCGCTACCCCAATTATTGCATCTCCTAACTCATACATGCCCACGCAATCAAAAGGTTGAGCATTCCCGCAGAGTATTATTATATTGGATTTTTCCGAATAAAATAAATCAATTCTTAGAAATTCCGAGACACCTTCCTTGACTTGAATATTAGCAGGTAACTTATTTGAGTATATCTTTCCAAACAGTTCAGCTTCAAGTTCAATTGCAAGATAATCCGAAGCTGTTTTACCAATAGCTCCAATTCCGGGTAACCCGCATATCATGGTCGGGTTCTTCAGTTGTGGATATTTTCGTATCTCTATGTCGATACCATTCTCTTCCATCTAATCTTTCACCATTTTCCCAAATATCCCTTAATACGCTTACATACCTATATTTATTTATGTTTTCATTACGTAACAGATCACATGGCGGAGTTCGTGTCCCATCCCCTGATCAAGTATGAGACTGTAGAAAAAAGGCCGTATCAGATCTCACTTGCA
>JAXHUQ010000046.1:0-12951 GCA_034189535.1 Halobacteriota archaeon
GATCGTGTATCTTTTCTGGTGGAACAGATATCCTGTATTTCTCAAATTCAGATGGGAGTGGGCTTTCAGAGGTAATTAGAACCTTGCCGTATTTCTCAAATTCTTTTACTGCCTTCTTCTTGTTCTCAAGAGTCAAACCACCATATCCGATGTCATGACTCGCTTGCCATGAAACGAACCTTACAATAATAAAATTGTCCCTTTCGTTTAGACCAATTTCTTCCAAAACAGTTGGGTTCGGTTTGAAATAATTTGGATGAAGATATGCAAGTTCATGATAACCATTGTATTTGACATGTTTTTTACCCAAATCATCTTTAAAGCACGATGGTGTACAAATTGTACTGGCAAAAGGAAATGTCAACATGTTAGCGAGTTTCGCATGTTCTGTGTCGGTAAAGACAATAGATGGTATCTTATTAAGTTTACCCACATGTGCGCTATACATATCAAGAATTCCTGTTAGTATGTCTGGATTGTACTTCTTTGTAACTTTCTGCAATAAATAATCCCTATATATGGTGCCAACCATCTTTTTTACAGAACCTTTATATTTTTCACCTAAGTATTCATATTCCAGATTGTAAGCTTTCATCAAATTGATTGCAATCTCCTTATGTTGGGCTGTAATTAGAACACTATTCCCCTTTTTTCGCATCTCAAATATAAAATTCCTAAAGAAATGGACATGTGCCGGATGTCCAATGTTAACCAATACCCTCATATTCTACCCTCAAATTTTTTATTATTTTTGCCGGTACGCCACCAACAACAGCATATGGCGGCACATCTTTTGTTACAACAGCACCTGCAGCAATTAGAGAATATTCGCCGATTGTAACACCGGGTAATATTATGGATCCTGCGCCAATCCATGCTCCTTCTTTTATATGTACTGGCAATGTTTTTTTTGGATAAATCTTTAGCAAGGGTGAAGGATAAGGGTCTGAATTAATTACTATAGTAACGCGTGGACCTATACCTACACCATCTTCTATCGTTAAAAGATCTGTTCTACCAGCATCAAAAACAAGAAACTCTTGACATACAAACAGACTGCCATTAACATTAGCACCAAGCAGTTTTAGGATTCGAACTCTGAGTTTGTTGCTCGGTGTATTCCTCATTATTAAGTGAAGAACTTTATTAAAACCACTTTTTAATAAACTCATAATACCACTACCCGTATTCATCATTATTTTGAAGATCACCTACTCCTTACGATTAATTATATCTTCCTGTGGGAAATTTTAGTCCTTAAATATTTAACGGGATAGTAAAAATAATCATAAGTGAGTGTATGGATTGCTCTGTTACTCATTAACATATTAAACCATTTATGGGAGTAAAAATCAGTGAATTCTACTCCGTCATCCCCTGGTTTCATAAAGCCCCTTACTTCCATCTCACCTAATATACTGTCTGGTTCTATTTTCCCAACTCCTCTTTTTTCAGCTAGGGTAATGTGGTCTATCGTGTTTGGATCAAAACCCATCATTCTCGCACCAATTGAGTCAACAGATACTGGATCATATCCTCCTATTAGAGTATTCACCAATACTTCTTTCCCCCTTACGGGGCCACTACCTTCCATGGCTTTTGTTGCATCTATGATACATAAATCAGGCCTAATAACGCCATTAATTTCTGCGATTGATTGGTGAATTCCGGCGCAATGTAATCTCGAAGGCATTATTCCACCAGTAGCCCCCATCATATTCTTCAAACTCAATGTAACCAGAGTTATACAATGGGTTTTCATTACAGGTAGAGAAATAATAAAGTCACTTTCAATAATGGGGTAAGGTACTTCTACTCCCTTCAGGACACCACCATTTATACTTATATTCTTTGTTTTATATAAGTTCAGATTTAAAACTTTCACCCCTTTTTTTTCTAAAGATTTTACTCCACTGTTTTCTAAAGCATTATTTGTTATAAATTTTGATGAAGTGCACTCCCCAATAGATACTTGTTTCCCTAAATCCAACAACTTTTCAGCTAAGGATTCTATGATGGATGGATTTGTAATAGAGCATTCTTTATATTCATTTGCACCCGCAGCCCTTAGATTTGGTTTGATGAATATCTCTTCTTTGTTTCTTAACACTTTTTCAACCTCAAGCTCATTAAATATGAGGTCAAGCATCTCCTCCCCTTCTGCTATAACAACCTTGGTCATATCAGGCCTCCTCTAATGTCATTGAAAATATTTCCTTATCATTGGTCCCAAATTGTTCGCCACTAAAACAGGCGTTTTTTTCCAAACTTTAGCAAAAATCTGCCTATCTGGATTTGATGTAGTACTATTTGGTACTTTATTAATTGTATTCAGATAGTATTGGTAATGGAGTTCTTTTGCTTCAGTACCCCACCTTCTCTTAAATTCAAAGTTTGAGGAATCTATTTGGCTTCTCCCAAAATCATAACAACTATATCCATTTTCACACCCATATTTTATGGCATTCCATATACCAAAATCAGTGGGTAAGTATTTCCTATATTCTTTAAGGGTGGAACTCCAACTATTTATCATTCTATCTTTGTAAAACAGGTAAAAAGCAGAGTATATCACGTCATCATCCATCCTAACTTCGAGTATTTTTGAATTTTCTGGTAGTTCGTGGAGTATGTTTTTAAAGAATGATATACTATGCACAGGACTTCCCAAATCCCTCATGTTTCGTGCAAAAAGACGGAAAAAACCATCAACTTTGTCAACCCACTCTAAAGTAAGATTTTTTTTCTCTGATCTAGAAATCATCTTCCTTTTGCCTTTACTAAGTTTATCTTTCCATACCACATTATTATCTTTATTTAGCTCTAGAACTGAAGTCACATAAAAAGACTTTGTAACATAAGATGGATGCTTTTTTGGATATATATTTCTGATCTCCAAATAATCAGCCTTACAATTTTTTGTAATCCTTTTTGCTTCTTCAGTTAGTGCGTCTTCAGTTACCTTATTATCTGCACAAACGCCGCCGTATGGCCCAAAAGGAACAGAAACAAGTTTTTTACCAAAAATTTTATTTTTTATTAAAAAAAGTGGTAAAACACCCTTGATTTCACCATCCTCTTCTGCAATTAGGTAGTAAGGGTCATGTTTATAGGTTTTTTCTACAACGTCTTTCCAGCCGATTTGGTGGTAGAAAGTAGAATTATTAGAATTATTTATAAACTCCTCCCATCTTTCTCGATCGTTATTTTTAAATTCTTGAATCTCCAACATATACTCCCCTCGCTGTATTTGCTTTTAGGTCATATCAATTCAATCATTTCGATAAGATCTTGCACTAATATTTTTTAAGCCCCGGGTTGGATTCGAACCAACGACTACTCGATTACGGATCGAGTGCTATACCCCCTAAGCTACCGGAGCATTTATATGTACTCTACTTTTTAGCCAATAAATCTTAGTGTTATTTAAATAAGTTTCTATATTCTCTTGAACTTATAAATTGAAAACCATAATTCTCGGCACTTTCAAGGATCTCATCAAGCAATTTTATTGATTTTTTACCTAGATTTTTGAGTTTTAATCTTTGTCGAATAAGATCTGCGAATAAATATTCAATCGGATTATCTGTCCTTTTTGTAGTGATTATCTTAGAACCTGCATCAAGACATTCGTTTGGGTGAAATAAAAACACGATTGGTTTATCAGTCATTTTTGACTCCATATACAAATATCTTTTTAGCAATCTAGTCACTGTAGGACTAACCCTCATCGTTGTTCCTATAAATGGTAACATCATGGCGGAGATGGGTAACTCAAGAATATTTGAATCCCCTTTCTTAGTTAAGGAGTCATAGGATGAAAAAAAGGGTTTTCTAGGGGCTAGAATCCATCTCAATTTCTTTTTTGAGCCGAATGTCAATGGCCCGTCAAACCGTTGAGGGGCAACTGAACTATCTGTACTAAATCCAGAGTCTTCAAGAGCCTTAACTGTAAATTTATTAGTCCGAAGTGCTGGAGCCCTAAAAGAGGTTATAGTTCCTGCTATTGGTTCAATTGCCTTTTTTGCCTCTTGTAATTCATAGATCTGCTCTTCATAACTGAGTAGATCAAATGCTTTATCAGGTGAATGGTCGTAACCATGACATCCAATCTCGTGTCCATGTTCTTTTACCAATTCCAACGATTCGGGAAGGATCTCTGCCATCTTCCCAGTGAAATAAAAAGTGCTTTGGATATCATGTTTGGATAAAACTTCCAACAATCTAGGTAGGCCCACTTTATATACTTCTTGAGCAGTATCCATATCACATCTGTTTAAAGATATTGAAAAACTTTCCACATCATTTGTCATTAAAAAATACATCTTTTTTCTTTCCTCATTTTTAACATTTACTAATGGTTTTTCAATAAATCAGTTTTGTTTCAAACATGCAAAATTATGTCTCTCATACTTATCAAACGTAAAATCCAATATTTCCATCCCTTTTGTGATCATCCCTACCTTTCATCATCCAAAAAACAAGTAATTTCCCTCTCGCAAAAGAAGTTTTCATCCCTAATAAATTCTTCCCAGATATCCATTGTCTCCTTTATACCAAAATTTATCCAGTAATCTAAGATACTCGGATACGTATTTAAAGAATTCCTAATACCTTCCAGATCCCTTATCTCTTTTTTTATATTTTTATAATCCTGAAACTCTTCTTCCTGTTTCAATTTATCTGATTTCATCGTTAAATTTTTAATTTGCGAGCAAATATCTGAAATAGATATATCTCTCCTTTTAAGTTCATAAAATGGTCTCAACTGCCCTATTCCTCGATATCTCTCGTTTATTCGAAGAGGTATCACTGGAGGGTGGTAAAAACCGATATCATCTGATATCCCCTTTGAAGCAAGTGTAAAAGGCATCGCACCCCATCCGCTGATATATACCGAAGGTTTGAGCCCTTCAAAGAAAATCAAGTGTCTAGAGATCGAATGAGGACTCAATCTTCCAACATAATCATCTAATTCATCAATTTTTAGTCTTATATTCTTATCACAGTTTTTACACTCTCCTTCAAAGACTTCATTCATATTATTAAGCCTTATTTTAATACCACACTCACAAACATACCAAAATGGAATATGATCATGTGAAAATTCTTTAAAATCAATTTTGATTTGTTCTTTTATTGTATCTCTATGTCTGTTATGGCTATCGACATATAATCTGCCCCCCTCTACCAATGATCTGATCTCTTCTTCAAAAACTTGAATGGAACTAGAGTACGGGATGAAGAGAGTGGGATAATCCCAGAGTCTGTTGACAACATTTGTTAAAAAGAGAGAATTGAAAGAACCATAACTGGAAGCTTTTGGTTGTATATCATTACAAAGTTCGTATATCTCTCTAATACGGCCAAAAAGTATTTTTTCTTTTTTTGAATCTATTTTTTGGATATTAAACTCTTCTAAAACTTTATTAGCTGCCTTTCTATTCTGTTTTACCCAGTTAACTAGTGAATCTTTCCATTTTGTTATCTCCTGACTACTCGGCGGAGGCGCATAAATAAATCCTTGCTCCCTCAGTTTTGTGTCAATTCTAATTACAAGAGAACCATCTTTTGAAGCCATATTCGGCAACTGCGTCCTTCTATGCCAACCATCTTTCAGATTATCCCTATCAAGGATCCCAAAAAGTTCTACAACAGAAAAACCCTTTTTTCTTAATGCATCTGCGATGACATGAGCAACAACAGGCTTTATCATGGTTCCAGAATAAGGAAATAACGTAGGTTGATGAGCAGTTTCAATTACCAAGGTGTCTTTATCCTCCAGTAACTCTATAGACTCTCCAACACCCTCCGTTAGTGTGTCAGAATCTTTATGGAATTTTTCCGTTATTTCAGCAATCTTTCTTCTGTTATCGAGTGTGTGATCGTCAATATCCAAGTTCAAATAAGTTTCTGATGTAACATCAACCGTTTCTTCTAAGTTTGAAGTAATCGGACCAGTAAGTGATTTCAAGGGATTATTTCCCTTTTCTGCCCCAACACTCTTATAATAACTCTCAATATCCATAATAATCACATTTATACCTCAATTAGATAATTTTACCCTGATATGGTGACTTTGCATTAATTATACTAATTTTATACCACCATCCGACATCCTTTAGTATATCTTTTATATAATAATTTAAGGATAATAAAGGGGACAGTGTAAGACAGATGGCTGAAATCGGAACAAAGGAGAAGTTTACTTTCGATGTTGGTTGGATCTTTGGGAGTTCTATCATAGTACTTTTACTCCACTTTTTACAAAAACCAATAATGGCAAGATATCTGGGACCGGATGGACTTGGACTCTTCTCAATGACAACGATGCTTATGGGAATAGCAGAACTTGTCCTTCTACTAGGAATAGATGGGGCCCTTATAAAGTTTGCAGCCGAACATAAGGAGAATGATGAAAAGGTTTCTTCGCTTGCAACAAGTGCATTTGTAACCGCATCAATTATAGGGGTGGCATCTAGCATCGCTCTTTTTTTACTATCTGATACTTTTGCCAGTATCTTTGAGATGCCACTACTGTCATCCCTGATAAAGATCTATTCAATAATCTTTACATTCTCACTATTAGCAGGAATCGTAAACAGTTTCTTGAGTGGACTACGTGAGATGAGATATATTGCATTTCTTAGAGTCATACGGGCCGCTTTTGGCATAATATTTATTGTAGCGCTCCTTATGGCAGGATTTGGACCTGAGGGTGCGATCATCGGTACTTCCCTTGCAATCTTTGCTGAGTCTAGTATGGGTTTGTTCTTCGTTACAAAGTTTACAAGATTTAATATTTCCGAATACAAAGAGAATACAAAGACGCTAGCTTCCTTTGGTAGCAGACTGGTTGGGGCAAATATGATTGGCCAGATATACCAGTACGTTGACGTTATAATGATCGGATACTTCTTGAATGCTACTGAGGTAGGATATTACTCCGTTGCAATATCTTTTAGCAGATTCTTCTGGCTAGTTCCAAGAGCAGTGGCGTCTGTTGCTTACCCTACCATATCCGAATATTGGGCAAAAGAAAACTTCAACTCAATCAATAAACTGGTAGATAAGGCAACAAAGTACACTGCATGCATATTGACCTTTGGTGGAATTGCTATTGTATTGTTTTCAAAAGACGTGATCACCCTTCTTTTCACATCGGAATTCTTACCTGCTGTCGTTCCACTGGGTATCTTGACCTTTGGTACCGTAATTTCCGGTATATTCAGATCCATTGGAGGGATCTTCGCAGGAATTGAAAAGGTTGATTTGGCCCTAAAAATATCAGCAATAGGTGCCGTTTTGGCGATTTTATTAAACTTGCTTCTTATACCTACCCTCGGTCTTATCGGGGCCGCAGTTGCAACAACCGTCGTTTATATAGTGGGTGCTTTTCTTACAGTATATTACTTGAGATCATCAATAAGCTTAAGATTTGATAATATGTGGTATCTGAAGATGCTTTTGATTATGGGTGTCACAGCTGCAATATATTATGTCCTGGAATTTTTCAATCACTATATTGCTTCTGTAATTGCGATCATCTTCTATGTCGCAGCCACCATTAGAGTCCTTCTAACTGGAGAGGATATTGACTTCTTCATAAATATAGCAAACAAGGTACTCAAAGGCGATTTTTTGAGGAGATGAAGTATAAGAAAGGGTTAGATTAAGTTATTGTTAATTCTGTTCGGTCACCTTGTATATCCGATGCACTCATATTTACAGTGAGCATACCTGTTTCATAGTCATATTCAAGTGAACGGATCTTAACATCAGGATTGGTTGAAGAGATGTTAGTTGGTTCAAACAACGTCCTGATTTTAAGATCCTGTGTACCATACATCTCAACTTCAATATCGACCCTGTCTTTTTCAGAGCTGAAAGAGAATACATTGTAAGTGCCATCATTCAGTAAATATGTCTCAGAATATGAATCGCCTATCCGGTATTGGAGCGTATGGATGGATCTGTCGAGTATCGGAAGAATCATATATCCATATCCGCGATCTTCGTAGTAGCCGACAATTTGGTTTTCATCAATATTTGCCTCTGAAATGTGTTGATTTGGAGGCAAAGGTATCTTAAAGACCAGATTGCCTATCAAATCGTAATCATACGCTTCAACCGGCATCTTTGAGGTATCTATCTCTATTGAGTTACCTTCCCCCTTCGAGATATCTGCATACCTACAATATAGCCACTGTGAGTTTAATTGGGCGTTGTTTTTAGGAATGTATCTATCAGGAGTTTTCTTAATACTATCAAACCAAGAGATCCATTCGTCTGCAATAGCCCGGTTCTCTTCAGGCTTTTCTGCATAAAAATTGGTAAAATGAGTCATTATAGATGTTGTACATGCTATACCATCCGGCACAACTCCAACCATGTAACCATATACATCTAACCATTCCCTATGGGTAATCAACACACCATTGTCTATCCCTTCTTTAGGTTTCAATTCGGAGATTATACCAAAATGAGTAGTAGTATATTTCACTTCGTATTGATTCAAAAGTGCCGTTGTGGACTCGTTACTCGAAGGATTGTAGTAATATCCATGATCCGGCGGAACCATACTTTTGGGAAACGAGAGGTTATTTTGTCTGCTTATCTCGCTAAATACATAGAAATGATCTTTCACCGCGGTGTGATTCCAGGGCTTTTGTTGGGCAACATCATAAAATTCACCTTGGTGCTTCCATTCGCTTGCATTTTTACCCCACTCACCCGGATTAGGGTTGATACAGACCTCAAAACCCTCATCAACCAGATATCCATCAGCATACATCTCATGACTAACCCCATGAAGGCCGTATTCAATATATGCCGAATTATCTTTGATATACTGGATGATAGCATCGTCTTCCGGGGCGCAAAGATTGGGTGTGTTGTTCCATTCGGCCCCATAAACAGTCGTTGTAGGATACTCGGCACAGATATTCTCCTTATCAAAATCCATCATTATGAATGCACACATAAGTCTTGTACCAACCTTTTCACCAATATAAACGAGGTTCTCATAATCTTCAAGAAGGTGAGTACGGTTTGGTTGTGCATAGCTATCGCGCCAACCAGTGTCGTCAATAGTGGCGGTCATAGGAAAAGGCATGAAAATCTCTGTTCCACCGACATTTGTCGATTTTGCACTTACTAGGTTGAGCCTATTCACCGGCTCAAATGATGAAAACAGATATGAAGCAAAAGGAAGTGTAATTGCTATGAATATCAACAAAAAGACATACAAATGCTTTTTTGAAAATATTAATTCAAATCTTAAAAGCTGAAAAAAAATTTTATCTTCATCTATCTTTATGTTGAGGTTTTTAATACCAAATCTACCAATACGGGCAATTAATACCATGAATATCCCAAGAATTGCTATCAAAAAGCCTCCAATAACAAGTTTTTGGGCAGAAGGACCAAAACTTATGTCCCTTAGGTATATACCACTACTTATCACGGTACCAATGATAATTGTGTAAAATCCAAAAAATTGAAGATATTTCTTTATCATATATTCCAACCTGGCCTATTATTTTATTAATATATTCACATCAATCCATTAAAAGTTATTCTGGCTAGAACTAAAAAACGGCTGTTCTTTGTCGATAAATACTCTAAACCATAACTCCAAATTCACCCATCGCCAGATAATGGAACTGGTGTTCTTTTCCGCTTTGCAATATTCCTCGTATTCTCTTTGCAACTCTCGTGAATTGAAGTATTTTCTGTTTTTAAAACTTTCAGAGCCTAGTATTCCAGTAATCTCATCCTTTAGAGTCGTTCTCAACCAAATGTTTTCCGGCGTTACGAATCCCATTTTATCCATTCTATTTCTTACTTCTTCAGGTAATATGCCTTTCATGGCATTTCTGAGAACTATCTTCGTAGCTCCATTCTTGATCTTTTGAGAAGATGGTAAAGAAGAGATATATTCTATCAAGCGGTAATCTAAGAATGGGACACGAGCTTCAATAGAAAAAGCCATGGAATTTTTATCCTCATAACGCAAGAGGGCAGGAAGAGATGTTGATGTTAGACGTTGATAAAGTTCTTCATCAAGTTGTTTGTCAAATTTTTGTTTTGAATAAGACTTATGACTAACTTTTTTTGAGTGTAATCTGACAAAATCACGATCCAACCACTTTGGCGTATTCACTGAGGACCTCAAAAGAGACATTATGTTTTCTGGGATAATATATCTTAAAGCCATACTTGCAATTCTAAAAAGTTCAGAATACGAGTAATAATTAACAAAATACATAGTTTCTTTCATCAAAGTTAAAAATTGAATGCTTTTAAGAAGGTCTAAATAAAAACCTCCAAAATAAAGGTGGTACCCTGCCAATAATTCATCAGCACCTTGACCATCTAATAGGACTTTGACATCGTTCTCTTTTGATAACCGCATCACATTCCATTGTGCATAGATGCTGGTGCTCACAAAAGGTTCCTCTTGATGCCACACCAGATTAAGAATTTCTTCAAACAAGGTTTCTCCACTCGGAAAAACAAAATTCGATTCAGTATTGGTCTTTTCCGTAACATATTTAATAAACCTTCGCTCATCATACGTCTCATCTTCAAAACAAGAGGAAAAAGTTTTTTGTTTAAATTTATCTGTCAATAGATCATTTAGAATGCAAACTATTGAAGATGAGTCAAGACCACCACTCAAGCATGTTCCCAAAGGGACATCACTACGTAATCTAATTTTTACAGAATTTTTGAACAATTCAAGAAGCTTTTCTGCACTCTCTTGATCATCTGCATCTTTGGAATAATTGGAAGTATCTAGATCCCAATACCTATGGATTTTTATATCCGAGTTCTCGATGATAATATAGTGAGCTGGCATTAAATGCTTGATACCATCGAAGAAAGTATCCTCAGTATGGTCTAATTTTCCATGTCTAAGATACTCATAGATGATTTGATCGTTAGGTTTACGCTCAATAGAATCATCAACAAGTATAGCTTTTATTTCAGAGGCAAAAGAAAACTTATTATCGTCCAAATAATAGTAAAAAGGTTTTATCCCCATCCGATCTCTTGCACAAAATAATTTTCTTTCACGATCATCCCATATCGCAAAGGAAAACATTCCATTGAACTTTTGTAAGCATTCTATGCCGTATTCTTCATATGCATGGATAATGACTTCAGTATCTGTTTTTGACTTGAAGATGTGTCCCTTAGATTTCAGATCTGATGTTAGCTCAATGTAATTATAGATCTCACCGTTGAAGACGATCCACACCCTTTCGTCTTCGTTACACATCGGCTGGTGTCCGTCAAAAGAGAGATCAATGATGCTAAGTCTTCTATGCCCAAGACCGATCTCTCCATTGGCATAATGACCCTCGTCATCCGGACCACGATGTTTTTGTATATCCGTCATCTTAAGAAGAAGTTCCATAGACACTGGTTCAAAATTAAAATTATAAATACCTGCTATGCCACACATATGGACCATCAATTAAATACTTTCATAAAGTTCAATCATCTGTTTCGCAATTATTTTTGAGTCGTGGACCTCTTCCACATACTTCCTTCCTTTTATACCCAATTCTTCCCTCATACTTGGATTTTCAATCAAGAGCTTAATATTGTCATAGACATTATCCGGATTGGTACTCAATATCGGAATTTCAGGATGATAAGCTTTCATTTCATCCCGAATAAAACATAGGACTGGTTTTCCCATTGCCATGCATTCAACAGCAAAACAACCGTATGTTCCGATCAATAATTGATCAACAATAATATCTGCACTATTATAAATTTCTAATGCTTCTTCATGTGATCTATCTTCAACCAAAATAAAATTAAAATCATATCCCTCATCTTTTAATCTTTCAATAGCCGATATTATGTATTTTGTACCTTTTATTATCCTGTTGGTTGGTGCATGAACAACGTTTGGCTTTGAGTCGATTCCTTTATTAAGTCCGATAAATGGGTTTTTTGAAAGATCAATTGCCAGTTCGGTAATATGGCTGTATGGAGCAAATTCCAATAATTCATATCCTGTGATTGTTGCACCTACATACCGATCAATCCTTCTAATTTTTCTTCTTTTCCTATCTTCTACGTTAGAATCACTATTTACCTCTCTGGCATAGTGGTACTTGAATTTCTTTGCAATATCCAATTGTCTGATATCATCACCCCAATACGTCATCACAACCTTCTTCCCAAAAAGTTTCAGTATAGGTAGGTCAATGTTTTTTGGAAGCAAAGTTCTGGCAAAATGGAAGTGAAAGACATCATATTTGAACAGACATCTACAGAAGTTAATTGATTTAACAATTAGAGCTATATGGAGTGGTTTCTCAGATAGAGAGAGATTAACATCATAATCATAACCAAAAATGTTTTGATCAAATACCAAAACATCACTTTCAACCCCGAGTTCTCTTTGCGCCTTTGCTATTATGCTTGCCTGTCCTGCAATATTTATGGGTGAATGTAATACTCTCATATCTACTCCATCCTTGTCCACTTTTCTAAAGTTCGTGTTAGTGAATTAATGTATAGTTCTGTATCAGCTATATTCATTGAACCACCCATATTCCCAACTTTTTCATCTATTCCTATCAGTTTCTACAAAAACATTTCTATGGTTTATCTCATTATCTTTGTAAATATATACACAAAATTCAAAAGGCATGTAATCATGCCTTAATACCACACGTTTGGATAATGTTTTACAGAAGCTAAAGATCTCTTCCGGTATGGTATGGTGTGTTTCTTCATTCTTAAAATCAACATAGCTACTAATAAAATCTGATGCAGTACCTTTGTTACATATTTCAACCATCCTTTTGAGCATACTTTGAATGGTGCTTTCATTATCAGATATTTTATTATTGAAGATACCGCAAGAAAAAACCCAATCAAACTTATTATTTATTTTACTCTCTTCGATATCTATTACTTCAA